>DAOWME010000229.1 GCA_030643245.1 Deltaproteobacteria bacterium | reverse complement strand
GTTCTTTCTTTATGCTCACTTAGATGCGAGTTCTGCACGGGTTAAAATTTAACCACCGTTGAAGCAGCCATAATTTAAAAAGTGTAAACCGATGTATGAAGGATGCCGACTATTCCTGTGATTTTGTATTTTCAGATCGAACAAATCTGAGCGCCAACTTGAGGAAGTTATTTCGGCCTCGCCCCTTAGCAGTTTCCATTCACAGCCCGGCATACACCCGTAAGCCGGCTTCTCCTAAAGCTGCAACTGATTAACTGATACAACATTCGGCAACCGGCCGAATTCCTCTATTGTTTCTTTGGGAACACGGGAGTCCGTACTGAGAAGCACAATAGCATCTCCCCCTACCTCTTCCCTGCCAAACTCCATATGGGAGATATTGGTACCTATGTTTCCGAGGATAGTCCCTATATTTCCTATGACCATGGGACGGTCAATAGTATAGAAGAGGAGGATATTTCCTTCTGGTATCGCCTCGAATCGAAACTTGTTTATCCTTGTTATCCTGGGATCTTTCTTGCCAAAAAGTGTGCCAGCAATCAGATTTTCTCCTTTGTTTGACCTAATCTTGAGCTTCAGTAAACTGGTAAAATCCTCGCTCTTTCTACTCTTCGATTCAACCACCCTTACACCCCTCTCCTGGGCAATAATGTGGGCATTCACAAAATTTACGGCATCTCCAACGATCGGTTTGAAGATGCCTATCAATATTGAAATCGTTATGGGCTGCACATCCATCTCAGCAATATCACCACTGTACTCTATAACTATCTCCTCCGGAGCCCCTGACCCCAACTGAGCCTGGAAGCTGCCAAGCCTCTGTCCAAGATCCATGTATGGTTTTATGTTGGAGAGGGTCTCACCGCTCACCGATGGAACATTTACCGCATTCTTTATGGTGCCGTGTAGCAAGTAGTCTGCTATCTGTTCCGCAATGACAATGGCCACATTTTGCTGAGCTTCACCCGTGGAGGCGCCCAAATGAGGGGTACAGATCACCTCATCCAGACCGAAGAGGGGGTTGTCCCCGGGAGGTTCTTGCTCAAAGACATCAAGCGCAGCCCCGGAAACCCTTCCGCTCTTTATGGCGTCATAGAGATCTTTTTCATTGACTATCCCCCCCCTTGCACAGTTTATTATCATAACGCCACCCTTCATCTTCTTGAAGGATTCCGCATTGATAAGGCTTTTCGTTTCTTCATTGAGAGGCATATGTAAAGTAATATAATCGGACCTGGCAAGAAGTTCGTCAAGAGAAACCTTTTCAATTTCCATCTCATGGACTCTGTCCTTTGAGATAAAAGGGTCATATGCTATGATATTCATCTTCAGGCCCTTGGCTCGATCGGCCACTATACTTCCGATCCTTCCCAGCCCGATGATGCCAAGGGTCTTACCGGACAGCTCTCTTCCCATGAACTTCTTCTTTTCCCATTTTTTCGCCTTCAGGGAGATAGTGGCCTGAGGAATGTTTCTCGACAGGGCCAACATCATAGAGATGGCGTGCTCGGCAGTGGTAACCATATTACCTTCCGGGGCATTCATCACCACGATCCCACCCTGGGTAGCTGCCTTTATGTCAACATTGTCCAGCCCGATACCTGCCCTGCCTATCACACTGAGGTTTTTTGCAGCATCTATGATGTCCGCAGTAACTTTTGTGGCACTTCTAATGGCCAGGCCGTGATAGTCTTTGATTTTTTCCGTCAGCTCTTCTTTTGAGAGGCCAGTATCTACATCCACCTCGATACCCGGTGTGTTCCTCAGGCTCTCGATGCCTTTTTCTGAAAGATTATCGCTCACCAATACCCTTTTCATCCAGTCCTCCAGGTATCAAATTATCCTTGAAACACTTTTACAGCGGCCCTGATCCCTTTGCCCATATCTATAGTATAGCCTAATTCATCAAGGGTCATCTCCAGGGCAAAGATTGCCGTGATTATATCAAATTGGTCAACATGGCCTAAATGAGCAATCCTGAATATCTTTCCTTTTGCCTGGGCCTGTCCCCCGGCTATGGTGATCCCGTGTTTCTCTCTCATAACCTTCACCACATCCGAGCCATCGATACCCTCGGGTGCCAAAATAGCTGTTACTGCGCTACTGGGTGATTTGGGAGCATATAATTGTAGGCCGAGTGCGGTAACGGCAGCCCTGGTTGCCTCAGCCATCTTGTCATGTCTGGCGAAAATATTATCGAGACCTTCTTCTTTTATCTCTTTGAGAGACTCTCTCAAACCCACAAGCAATGAAACTGCGGAGGTGTATGCGGTTTGATTCTTGGAGATAGACTTTCGTTCCTTATCAAAATTGAAATAGTACTTGGACAGGTTCGACCGTTCAACAAAACCCCAGGCTTTGTTGCTGACACTGGCAAAGGCGAGTCCCGGAGGCAGCATCAATGCCTTTTGAGAACCGGCAACCACCACATCTAGTCCCCATTCATCAGTGCGGATGTCAAGAGCCCCTAGCGCTGAAATAGCATCCACTATGATCAGGGTGTCATCCCTGTCCCTTACGATTTTCGCAACCTCTTTTATTGGATGGACCACCCCCGTAGAGGTTTCACAGGCCTGAGTGAGGACTACCTTTATGGAATTATCTGTATCAAGAACTTTCCTGATGACATCAGGATCTACAGCTTCACCCCATGGAACATCGACAATCTCGACTTCCACTCCGTAAGCCTCACATATGTCCATCCATCGTTCCCCAAACTTTCCTCCATTCACTACCAGCGCCCTGTCTCCTCTGGAAAGCGTATTAGCCACCGCGCCGTCCATAGCTCCGGTGCCCGTCGATGAGAATATCAAGACGTCATTTGTGGTCTGAAATAGGTACTTAAGACCCTCTCTTAGCTCTCCGATTATGCCTTTGAACTCTGGTCCCCGGTGATGGATTATGGGCGCTGCCATGTTGAGTAAAGCCTTCGGTGGGACTGGGGTAGGTCCGGGCGCCATTAGACGTTTTTTCTTCATATGATTGCCTTCCAATTTATTCGACCTATGCAATTGAGCAAGTTTACCGCTTGCCGCCTACTTACATCGTTTGCTTCTTATGAACTACAGTCTTGCATAAGCCTGTATGTGTAATGGGATGAAAAGTCTCATATGTATATTTTAATGTTGGCCAGACTCTTACGCCAGACTCTTACGCCAGACTCTTACGCCAGACTCTTACGTATAACAAGCAAACGAAGCAAGCAGCCAGCGCTTAACGCAATCCATGCTCAACTACACATGTGGAATTTATTCTGGGTGGAATTTGGTGTCGGGCTCACGACTTCCCAAGAGAACAACCCTTCCCCACGGGACAAAGTCAAAATTATTATCAAAAATGCAGGGGAATGTCAAGAGAAAAGTTTCCGGCATATAGGCCCTGTGTGCGGTAAAGAGCGTCATTGCATTTCGAGAAAAGGCATGGCCATTCAGTGTTTTCAGATCGAACAAATCTAAGGGACGGGGCCGAAAGGGTTGGGCAAGAGGTTGTAACGGCTTTTCACCTGAAAGGGTTCTAGGTCATGCAACCCTCCGATGGGGAGAGAAAGACGCCCTAATGTTAGCTGACTGTCTTGTCGCAAGCGTTCCACAGCCAGCTATAGGCCTTCGGTTCGTCTAAGACCCAGAGATCACCGCCGATGACCTGGCCATCGCTTCAGACCCCGGATCTCTCGCTCGGTTAAGAGGCGGTACTCCCCGGGAACTAGCTTACCCAGTTCCAAAGGACCGAACCGGATCCGTTTTAATTCGTGGATCGAACGATCCAAATTTTGGAACATTCTTCTAACCTGCCTCTTTCTCCCTTCGTGGATACTGATTTCCCACCAGCTTTTATCTCTCTTCCCTCTTACAAACTTTACTGCGGCAGGTGCTGTCAAGCCCTCGTCCAATTTAATTCCCGATTCAAGTTTAGTAACATCAGAACGGGTTAGGGTACCGTTAATCCCCACCAAATAGGTCTTTACAACTCTGTTACGCGGGTGAAGTAACTTTTGAGTCAGGTCACCGTCATTGGTCAATAGAAGTAGCCCTTCCGTATGGTAATCCAACCTCCCCACAGGGAAGACCCTTTGTTTTATGTCCTTTATAAGATCAATGACTATCGGCCTTTTCTGCGGATCCTTGAGTGTTGAGATGTACCCCCTTGGCTTATTAAGGATTATGTAAACTTTCGGTTCCTGCTTGTTTACGAGCTTACCGTTAACCTCAATGCGCTGTTGGGTCGGGTCAACCTTAACACCTAACTCGGTAATCACCTTCCCGTTGACCGTCACCTTATTGTTAGCGATAAGCTCTTCCGCGCTTCGGCGTGATGCTATGCCTGCCTTTGCAATGATCTTTTGAAGCCGTTCTTGCATATCTTTGGTTTGGCATAAAGGAACAAGCTAGTGTCCATCCATAAATGGACTTCTTGAGAAAAGGGCACGAGTTGGTTTCCAATTCAGAAATGAGCAATTTTTTCTCTGAGCAAGGCCGCACGACGGTTTGCGCCGAGTCGTACATGATCGTACGTCGCAGGCGGAAACC
>DAOWME010000220.1 GCA_030643245.1 Deltaproteobacteria bacterium | reverse complement strand
TGACCAACTGCACAGGTCGATATTTTTTGAAAACTCAAGTAAGTTAAAGATATCAGTTGTTACTGGACATCCATTACTGAATTCAAGCACTGTTTTTTCATGAATCCCAGGGAGATTGACATGTCTATGCCAGGAGAGGATAGTAAAAGATATCAGCATTTTTTGAAAGAGTTGACAGAGCACTTCGAGGATAGGGAGAGCCGGGATGAAATTGAGTCTATTGGCGATAGGATTAAAAGGATAAGAGAAATAGAGGGAATTTCCCTTGAAGAACTTTCGACAAGGACGGGTTTTCCTGTTGAATTGTTATCCCAGATCGAAAACGAGACCATCTCACCGCAGATTGGAACGATAATAAAGCTTGCCAAGTCCTTGAAGACGGTTTTTGGAACACTTACTGCAGAAGAGGGAGAGAAGACTTACTCCATAGTGCGTCAGGGAGAGAGGAAAGTGGTTTCCAGATCAGTAGCGCAAAAGGGGCACAATTATACCTATATGTCTCTGGCCTCTGACGTTAAGAACAGACACATGGAATCTTTCATCGTTAAGCTGGAACCCGAAAGCCCCGGTCAAGAGCTGTCCGTACATGAAGGCGAGGAATTCATATTCGTTATCGATGGAGAGATGAAGGCGGTGTTGAAAGGAAAAGTTGAAATCTTATATACGGGAGATACTATTTATTATCTCTCAAGCATTCCTCATCTAGTCACCTCAAACAGGAACGAACCGACCTACATCCTGGCCGTTATCTATACGGGGTCCGATTGAGAAGCCGCACTGAGAGAGAGATAACGCTTAAAAAAAATGGCATTGCGTCTTAGGGGAAAGGGCTTCTTATGAGAAGAGAGTATCCTGATTATCCGATCCTGGGGGTGGGTGGTGTAGTCTTTTGGGATGACAGAGTAGTGCTCGTCAAGAGGGGTAATGAACCCGCGTACGGGAAATGGAGTATTCCAGGTGGCGCTGTGGAGCCGGGCGAGACTATGTGGGAAGCGGTTGAAAGGGAGATTTATGAAGAGACCGACTTGAAGATCGATGCCCTCGAAATAGTAAAGGTATTTGACCCTATAATCAGGGACGAGAGTGATCGCGTGCTATACCACTTCGTACTTGTAGATTTTCTTTGTAAGTACAAGTCCGGGACACTAAAGGCGAACTCCGATGTCCTTGATGCCAGGGCTGTCTCCAAGTCAGAACTGTTAGAGTATGAATTGCCGGGGGTTACATTGGAAGTAATAGAGAAGGCATCGGAGTTACTAAAGAAGAGAATCAAATAAGCCATACAAGTATGACGATCAGCCACGGTGCGAGAAAAGGAACTCTCCCCAAAGTATGGATACTCTTCCTCTTTGTCTTCATTTTAACCGGCCTGGCAGCTTGTTCACAAGAACCGAAGCCTGAGAAAAATACGCTTAGGTACGGGGACGAAATAACTTCCTCAAGTTGGCGCTCAGGGATAGCCTAGACGTGAGAAAGGATTAGGGACCCTTTTTCTCCTTGCCCTTCTCCTCTTTGCTCTCTTCTTCACCAAATTCCTTCAACCCTTCGGCCAATTCCCTAAGTTTCTCGTTGACCAGATAATTGACGGACCCTTTGGGATAGGCCCCGTTCGATCGCTTTTCTCCGGCCTTTTTTCCGGTCAGGATCTCAATCCCTTCATCAATGGTTTTCACCCCATATATGTGAAAGTTTTCTTCTTTTACTGCTTCCACCACGTCTTTGCGAAGCATAAGGTCTTTGATATTACTATGCGGTATTATGACTCCCTGATTACCGGTTAGCCCTGTTTTGCTGCAACAGGCATAGAATCCCTCGATCTTCTCGTTGACCCCTCCGATGGCCTGCACTTCTCCCTTCTGGTTTACGGAACCGGTAACCCCTATGGACTGCTTGAGCGGAACGTCTGAAAGGCTGGAAAGCAACGCATAGACTTCGGTGGAGGACGCGCTGTCCCCATCTACACCGCTGTATGACTGCTCAAAGGCTATGCTTGCGCTTATCGTCAAAGGTTTATCCTGAGCATAGTTTTTTCTTAAATATCCACTCAAAATCAGAATCCCCTTGTCGTGTGTACTGCCGGACATGTCGGCTTCTCTCTCAATATTAATGATCCCTGAACGCCCCATGGACGTAGACGCGGTGATTCGGCAGGGCTTTCCAAACGCATAGTCGCCCATGGAATAAACCGCAAGCCCGTTAACCTGGCCGTCAACCTCCCCGTCAACATCTATCATCAACGTTCCCCGGTCGATCATCTCCTGAATGTGCTCTTCAATCATGTTCGATCTGTATATCCTGGCTTCAAGGGCTTTATCCACGTGCACTTCCTGGACAATGGGTTGATTTTCTTGGCCGGCCCAGTAATCGGCCTCCTGGATGAGATCTGCTATGGCCGGAAAGGTGGTTGCGATCTTTTCCTGCCTCCCCGCCATGCGCACTGAGTGCTCTATGAGTGCAGCCACCCCGGCTCTATCGAATGGTCTCAGCTCATTCTTATCCGTTGTCATCCTTACAAACTCCGCAAATTGACGGATCGACTCCTCGGTTTTGTCCATGGAAGCGTCAAAGTCCGCCCTCACCTTAAAGATCTTTCTAACGTCCTCGTCAAAGGCCAAAAGTAGATGATACAGGTTCTCATCTGATATGATGATCACTTTAACATCCATCTCAATGGGTTCTGGTTTTAGACCTGTGGTGGTGAACAGGTAAAAGGGATCGTACGTCTGAATCTCCATTTTTTTTGTTTTCAGGGACCTCTTGAGAGCCTGCCACACCGCCGGTTCCACAATAGCATCGAGAAGGTTCAGAACCAGATAACCGCCATTCGCTTTGACAAAAGATCCTGCCTTGATCTTGCTGAAATCCGTCCTCCATATCCCGCTTCGATCAACAACCCTTTCTATACTCCCGAAGAGGTTCCGGTAAGTCGGATAGGATTCTATAATAACCGGTGGTCCCTGTTGATCTCCGTTGTCCACGAGAAGGTTAACCTGATAAGGTTGGAGCGCGTCTCCTTCCGGGACCGCTAACGGAACCCCTAGAACAGTCTGCTGAGTCTGGCGCGCAAAAATTTGCAGATTTTCCGCCATGTCGTCGAGCATCTCATTGAAGTAGGTTTCCATATCTTCGCTTTTGTATTTATCCCTCATGGGCGCTGCCAGTTCTGTAGCCATTCCCATAAACATCAAGCGGTCCATTTTTTCCACATTTCCCTGTATCTCTTTCTGTAAATCCCTGAGTTCAAGAAAGATATGGTCTATCTGACCTCTCAGTTTTGCCTGCTTTTCTTTCATCTCCTCAAACTCTTCCTTTGGAAATCTTCCCTTTTCAACCATAGCTTCGACCTGTTCAATGTGCACGGGATTTCCATCAACTAACGGCATGACCTCTGGCCGCTTAATCTGTCCCACCTGCATCTCTACGATTGAAAATCCATCCTCCCTCACCTTCTTATCCAGGTCTTTGAAGAAGACTTTCCCCTTCTTCTCATATTCGTCCATGATCTCCTTTTTTCGGTTGAGATAATCCTGGCTTTCAAAGAGTTGCGGCACCTCTTTTCTCAGGGTTTCAACAAAATCATGAACGTCTTTCTTGAACTCGCGTCCCTTGCCCGCTTTGAGCGTCAGGAGGACAGGCGCCTCCGGGTTTCTGAAATTGTTGACATAGCAAAGTTCATCCGGTACTTCACCTCTCTTCTCAGATATCTCTGCGAGTAACTTTTTAACAGTAGACATTCTCCCTGTACCTGCCATCCCGGTTACAAAGATATTGTAGCCGGGTTTGTCTATTCCCATGGCAAAGCGAAAGGCTTCCACTCCTCTTTTCTGGCCGATAATATCTTTCAAGGGCTCAATGTCTTCAGTGGTTTCAAACGAGAGCGTGGCCGGATCAAGCCGCCATCTTAGTTCATCAAAGGGCACTTCTCTATCCGATATTTTGCTGGGCATTTACTACCTCCTTATTTTTCCAAATCATTGGACCCGTGCAGTGAGCCATTAGCGGTTAGGGACGGGGACGAAATAACTTCCTCAAGTTGGCGCTCAGATTTAGGTTAGATTTGTTCGATCTAAAAACGCAAAACCTCAGGAATAGTCGAACTATTTTGAGGATTTTGTGTTTGAAGATCGGGCAAAGCCTGTCCTCGACCCCGATCGGGGGATGGCCTGAAGATGAGATGTACAAATGGGGAAGTTATTTCGTCCCCGTCCCTTAGGTGTCAGGTGATTCCCAAGTTTATGAGCATCGCCGTTGGATCAGCAAGCGAGCTGGAATACCAACTGCTTCTCGTGTGTGATCTCAGGTATAACCAGGATGAATCATATAGAGAACTTCATGCACAGATCGAAAGATTTCTGACAACCAAACGCGTTGTTTGTGATTACAGTCGCTTGAGTGAATCAGTTCACTTGGATCTTTAATACGCGGGCTCTCCTGAGCTTATATTTAGGCATAACGATATCTAATACACCTTTTTCACAGGTGGCCTTAACATCCTCTATGACGACCCGACACGGAAGCCGGACAGTGCGGGAGAAAGATCCATATGTAGTTCCCATCCTATGATAGTCCTCACTCTTGTCAACAAACTCTTGCTTCCTCTCCCCCTTTATTGTCAGTCGATCCTCAGTAATGGAAAGCTCAATGTCTTCCGGATTTACACCTGTGATCTCAGCCCTTACAATCAGAGCATCTTCTGTCTCGGACAGGTGTATAGTCGGGACAGCTTTGACAGTTCCAGGGGAGGGAGGAATACCAAAGTCGTGCCTTAGTCGTGCAATAAGACGGTCCATATCCCGCTTCAATATAATGATTTTCTGATCCTTCCATATGGTAAGCCCCGGCATGATTAAACCTCCTTCTCTTTTTCTGTTAAATATTTA
>DAOWME010000258.1 GCA_030643245.1 Deltaproteobacteria bacterium | reverse complement strand
TGAGATGCACAAATGGGGAAGTTATTTCGTCCCCGTCCCTTAGTTTCCATCAAGAAATAGCCCTTTTTCCCCTGAGCTGCGTTCTCCTCGGGTTTCCGCCTGCGACTTACGCTACTGTATGCCTCGGCGAAAACCCTCGTGCGGCCTTGCTCAGTGCTCAGAGAAAAAATTCCTCATTTCTGAATTGGAAACTTGGTCCGTGCCTTTCTTGCTGAAGACTCCATTTATGGATGGGCACTAATTAACCGATCCTACACCTGGCAATTTTGATCTTGCTCTGAGTTCACATGTGGAAGGCATTTTACTGCATCACCATTACCATTGCAACAGTTATTTTTATTCCTGTGGTTTTGTGTTTTCAGATCGAACAAATCTGACCTAAATCTGAGCGCTAACTTGAGGAAGTTATTTCGGCCCCGTCCCTAAGAAACTTGTAAGAAGGACTTTTCCCATGAGCATTATAATCGTTGGGGCCGGTGAAGTAGGGTTCCATATTGCCAGCAGACTGTCTAGGGAAAACCGGGACGTTGTGTTAATCGAAAAGGATGAAAATGTTATAAGACGTATAGCCGAGGCAGCAGACATCCAGATAATTCATGGTAGCGGAAGTAGCCCCAGTATTCTGAAAAAAGCGGGCATCGGAAGTTCGGAGATCCTCATTGCCGTGACCAATAGTGATGAAGTGAATATTGTTGCGTGTATAATAGCGGCCTCTCAAGCCCACATACCCGTCAAGATAGCACGACTGCGGGATACGGAGTATGAAAAACTGTACAACAAGGAGGGCAAAAAAGGACTGAACATAGATTTTGCCATTAATCCGGAGAGGGAATCGGTTTTAAACATCCTTAACCTCCTCGACGTGCCGGAGGCCAACTATGTCCATGACTTCGCTGAAGGAAAGGTGAGGCTGGTAGGGTTCCGCATACCGGAAGAGCTTCCCATTACGAACAAGAAGCTGGCGGATATTATGAGGGACTATCCTGACAGTCGGTTTCTCATTGCGGCTATCTCCAGAGGAACGCGGACGATCGTCCCCCGCGGGAAGGATGTTCTTCTGCCAAGGGATCTTGTATTCTTTGTTTCAGAACCGAAATATATGCCGATGCTGTTGAATATGATAGGCAAAGAGAGTTTGAAGACGAGAAGAGTGGTATTATTCGGCGGTGGCAACATAGGGTTTCACCTTGCAGGAGAGCTGGAAAAGCGCGGGATAAACACAAAAATAATTGAAGAGAATGAGGAGAGGTGCGGCTTTCTTTCAGAGAACCTGGAGAGCACTGTAATCCTGCACGGAAATGGCACGGAACGTGAGCTTCTGAAGGAGGGGGGGGTTTCGGAAACCGATGCATTTATCGGTCTGTCTGATGATGACGAGGCGAACATCTTGGTCTCTCTCTATGCGAAAAGGATGGGCGCCAAGCGGGTTATGGCAAAGTTGAATAATCTCTCATATATCCAGTTGGTATCCACTTTGGGCATAGACGTTGTCATCAGCCCGAGGCTATCTGCCGTAAGCAGTATCCTCCATTTTATCCGCAAGGGGAGGGTCCTTTCTGTAAGCGAGGTGGGAGGCGAAGATGCAGAGGCGATAGAGGTTATCGCCATGGAGACATCAGACCTTGTGAATAAACCCCTGAGAAAGATCAGATTTCCGTCGGGGTCCTTGGTCGTCACAGTGGTGAGGGATGAAGAGGTAATCATCCCGTCGGGGGATACCGTAATTCGCCCTGGTGACAGGGTTATCCTGTTTTCCTTGAGGTCTTCTGTCCCGAAGGTGGAAAAGGTGCTGACCGTTAAACTGGAGTACTTTTAAATGCAGATCAGAGCATTATTCAGAATTCTTGGCGCCCTCATATTCTTCATCGGGGCAACGATGATCTTCCCCCTGTTGTTTTCTCTCTATTACAAGGATGGGGATTTCCCTCCCATACTTTTTTCAATGCTGATCTCCATGTCGATAGGTTCCGTCCTTTTCTTCACATTCAGGGTAGAGATCGAAGAGATAAGCCACAGGGAAGGTTTCCTGATAGTATCGTTGGGATGGGTATGTGCTGCGTTCGTCGGCTCACTCCCTTACCTTTTTTCCGGAACATTTAGTTCATTTGTGAATGCCTATTTTGAGTCGGCTTCGGGATTCACAACGACAGGGGCAACAGTCCTCGAGACCATAGAGGGTCTCCCAAGGGGAATCCTCTTTTGGCGCAGTCTCACCCACTGGCTCGGGGGCATGGGTATAATCGTCTTATCTATTGCCATTCTGCCTCTTCTGGGGGTGGGGGGGATGCAGCTTTTCAGGGCAGAAGCTCCGGGCCCTGTTACAGACAGGATAAAACCGAGAATAGCGGAGACGGCAAAGACATTGTGGAAGGTGTATATCTTTATTTCAACGGTGGAAACATTACTACTCATACTTGGAGGTATGGACCTTTTCAATGCCCTTTGTCACACCTTCGGCACCATGGCAACAGGCGGTTTTTCAACCCTTAACCAGAGTATAGGGGGATACGATAATCTTTACTTTGATATTGTAATCACCGTCTTTATGCTCATTGCCGGAGCAAATTTTGCCTTGCATTATCAGATTTTGAGGGGAAACTTCAGACAATTTTGGGAAAGCGATGAGTTTCGGTTTTACATAGCCGTATTCGCCATTTCCTTGCTGTGCATAACAGCGAATACCTATTCCCACGTATATAAAAATATTTTTGAGGCGTTGAGGTATTCCTCATTTCAGGTGGCGTCTATTCTTACCACCACGGGTTTTGTAACAGCTGATTTTGAGAAATGGCCCTATTTCTCCCAGATATTCTTGGTGTTCCTGATGTTCATAGGCGGATGCGCAGGGTCAACCGGCGGTAGCATTAAGTGCATGCGCATACTCCTTCTACTAAAGCAAATGAAAAAGAGCCTCAACCAGTTCATTCATCCCCACGGAGTATTCCCAATAAAGCTTGGAAGACAAGTAATTTCGCCGGATGTAATGAACAGTGTGCTCAGTTTTTTTCTGCTGTTCATATTCTTGGTTGTCATAGGTACACTCATAATGGCCCTTTTGGGCATGGACATAATAAGTGCATTTGCATCCGTTGCTGCCTGTATAGGTAACATCGGACCAGGCCTTGGCAATATAGGCCCGATGGATAACTACAACCATATCCCGACCTTTGGAAAGTGTTTCTTGGTATTCCTTATGTTTGTGGGAAGGTTGGAAGTCTATACCATAATATTGTTGTTGTTGCCGAAATTTTGGCAGAAATAGAAGCTCGTCCTTTTTGTATGTTGGACAGGTTCTTACGTATAGCAAGCAAACGAAATAAGGGGCGAGGCCGAAATAACTTTCTCAAGTTGGCGCTCAGATTTAGGTCAGATTTGTTCGATCTGAAAATACAAAACCACAGGAATAGTATTACCTATTTCGAGGATTTTGTGTTTGAAGATCGGTCAAAGATGGCCTGAAGATGAGATGTACAAATGGGGAAGTTATTTCGGCCACGTCCCTGGCATCCTTCATACATCGGTTTACATTTTTGAAATTATGGATGATTCAACGGTGATCAAATTTTAACCCGTGCAGAACTCGCATCTAAGTGAGCATAAAGAAAGAAC
>DAOWME010000282.1 GCA_030643245.1 Deltaproteobacteria bacterium | reverse complement strand
ATTCCTGCGGTTTTGCGTTTTCAGATCGAACAAATCTAACCTAAATCTGAGCGCCAACTTGAGGAAGTTATTTCGTCCCCGTCCCTCAACAGCTCATGTCGTCTTGACTCACTCGATTGCTATAATATGCCTAGCAATTTCTGTGCCAGGAAAAACCTAAGTTGGAGCAGTATAGCTATCCATTGCCCGCTATTATTTGTGGGATGTTGGATTTAATTGAGGTTGTTCGATTCTATATTAAGCGGAGTTGAAAAGGGGAAGAATAGATACAGAATTGGGGACTAAAGCAGGACCATCATATTATGCGTTTCTCGTTGAAATGATAGGGAATCTGCCGGCAACCGATGAGGCTATACGAGTAGATATGGCGGTTGCATTGGAGAGCCTTCGAAAAGAAGTCGCCGTCCGTAGGATGGCTGAGAGCGCTTTAGGAGAGAGACAGGAACGATTCCGGGTTCTGGTTGAAACCTCAAGTTTTAAGATATATATAGCGTCTCCGTCGCCCCAACCCCAGAGAGAGATTTTTCAGACGCAAATCTCTTAACAAGAAGGTTTCTCGTCCTTCGGAAATGGAGGGCCTGTCGTTGTATTTTATGCTCAGCATCCAGATGATCCAACTCCATGGTTTGCCGGTAAAAGGAAGCTACCCTGGCAAAATATAAGGGCTTAAGTGCCTCGATCAGCATTTCTTTGTTGGCTGTATTGTCATATATGTAAACGAAATCATAGAGCATTCCGGACCATAACCCGCTCCCGATGTTCCATCGTTTTCTCTCGTACATCCTTTTGACTTGATGATAACGGGAAGGGAAGAGTATACCCGATATTATTTTTTCCATCCGGGAAAACCCATCCAGGGCGTTCTTTTTGACGTCTTTATAATCCGTGGAAAGAGATTGGGGGTCCTGATAGTTACAGTTACCATAGACAGGAGGTCTCTTCATGCTCTTCTCAGCCATCCACTGGTACTTAAACAAGGAGATGTTGTCAAATAGGGTAGAGACCACCTGGGAAAACATGAGCCCCAATTTGGGTGCACTCGGTTTGTGAACCTTGGATCCCAGCATGACCTGACAGCTCTTAAAGCCATTGAGCAGAGCAGTCGTGGTCATAAAGATGTCAATGCCATACTGCCGTGTGCTTTCTTTCCATTCCATACCGAGCCAATACTTAGCCATCTTGGAAGAGAATGCCACATCTCCCCCGATGGGTTGTCTGATATCTGTTTGGAAGAGTCCATATATCAGGGGATAGCATATGTTGTTAGTAATAGTGCCGTCGTACTCGTTTCTGGAATAGATCGGTGTAACATAGTCATGCCCCTCCAGAACAGGTGTAGCAAGTGTATTAACCCATTCTGGGGTTATACTCTTAAGGTCGGCATCCACCAGAATGACCGCCTTCGGTTGAAGGCGATCAACCTCTTTAAAGAGATTTTGCAGATTGTTGCCTTTCCCTACGACCCCTTTTTCAGTACTCACGTATTTCTTGGGCACACCCTCCGTATCTGAACTTAAGAAGGCGTCTCTGGTATTGTCAGGCGAGTGGTTATCAAGGTTGATAATTACCGGCGAAAGACCGGGGAAATATCTTTTTGCGCCTGTGGCAAGTTGCCGGGCAACGAAGGCTATGTTGTCAGCTTCGTTAAAGGATGGAATGCCCATAACTAAATCGATGTTTTCTGTTTTCTCAGGTGTCATAATGCCTCTCCCTACGAGTAAGAATGGGTTTCAGTAATGGTTTAAGATCAATGATAAGATCTCAAGGAGTGTTCGTGAGCTAAGTTGATCATTCAAAGCGAACAAACAGCCCTTGTAACCCTATTCGGATTTTTTAAACGTCTCCTTAAGAGAATTATGTTGATCTATTGGCGCCATGGTATCAGGCTTTTTGCAATTGTTATGCCAAAGAAGAGACAAACTCCACGACGATTCTCTAACATGATGATATAAATGAAGATTATGCAGCCATGAAGGATTTTGTCCTCCTACAGAGAGTTTCCGCATCGTGAAGGGATGAGAAATCCTTTTACCATTTTTGGTAAAATATTTCCCTTTTGCCCCAGTCAACTCCTTACAACCTTGAAGATCATCAAATTCCGTTCCGAATTTTTAAGCAATTAATATGCCGGATACTAACATTCCTTGTAAAATTTCCCCGAGTATGTCAATTGTGTTTCTCCGGGATGTTGTCTGCAATTTCAATAAGTGACTAGAGTTTGGATCATGACAAGACCGTGGCACAAAGGAGCAGAATTCGGCAAAGCATTGACAGAAAAAGCCTGCATCATTGTGGCAGTTTTGCCGCATGTAAGCAAAAGTGACTCACATAGCTGGCGATGAAAGATGCGTTTCCAAAGCGCACATGTCGAAAAATTTCGACTTATGTGCAGTTGGGCTAGTTTACCGCTTGTCGGCTGCTTAGGGGCGAGGCCGAAATAACTTCCTCAAGTTGGCGCTCAGATTTAGGTCAGATTTGTTCGATCTGAAAATACAAAACCACAGGAATAGTCTTACCTATTTCGAGGATTTTGTGTTTGAAGATCGGTCAAAGATGGCCTGAAGATGAGATGTACAAATGGGGAAGTTATTTCGGCCTCGCCCCT
>DAOWME010000287.1 GCA_030643245.1 Deltaproteobacteria bacterium | reverse complement strand
TTCAGGCCATCTTTGCCCGATCTTCAAACACAAAATCCTCGAAATAGGCAAAACTATTCCTGTGGTTTTGTGTTTTCAGATCGAACAAATCTGACCTAAATCTGAGCGCCAACTTGAGGAAGTTATTTCGGCCACGTCCCTTATTTAATTTCCATCCCTCATCTGTCGATTACGAGATCTTCTTCATGAGCTGATGAGCCGCTACGAGGAGTGGGTCCCATACAGGGCTAAAAGGCGGTGCATAAGCAAAATCGAGCTGGGCAAACTGGGTAAGCGTCATTTTTGCATGGAGTGCAGTGGCGACAGCGTTAATGCGATGAACAGCCCCTTCGGTAGAGAGTATCTGAGCGCCAAGAAGGCTCCCTGTCTTCCTGTCGGCAACCATTTGTGCCCACATGGGCGCACTGCCGGGGTGGGCATGGGCCCTTGTGGATGCCCGTATCATTCTTTCTACCGGCTCAAACCCCGCTTCTTTGGCCTCTTCCACATTCAAACCTGTCCGAGCAACCTGAAGGTCAAAGACCTTGAACACAGCCGTTCCTGCCACACCGTCCAGGATACTCTCTCTTCCTGTTATGTTATCAGCAGCAGACCACCCTGACCGATTGGCCCGAAGTGCGAGAGGTATCCATACCTTTTGGCCTGTAACCACATGATAGGCATCAGCGCAATCTCCTGCTGCATATATGTGCGGATCAGATGTCCGCATCTTCCGATCCACTGAAATGGATTGAGAAGGACCCAGTTCCAACCCGACCTCCTTTACAAGATTCGACGCCGGGCGGACACCTATGGCAAGAATTACTATCTGGGCATCAAACTCCGCATCCTTGGCAATTACCCGCAATCCTCCCTCAACTTCTTCTATCCTTTCCACTTCAACACCGGTATGAACCCCTACGTCATGGGAATCAAGCTCTTTTCGTATGTGCGCTGACATTGTCTCATTCATCCAAGGGATAAAACGGAGGCGCGGCTTGACCATTGACACCTCTATACCCCTTGACTTTAGTGACTCTGCCATCTCGAGGGCGATATACCCCATACCTATTATAACTGCCTTGGTCACAGATTGGGTCTTGAGGTATTCTTTTATCCGTCTTCCATCATCGAGACTCTTGAGTACCATTACACCAGACAAGTCAAACCCAGGAAGTGGTGGCCGGATCGGAACCGCTCCTGTTGCAATAAGCAGTTTGTCATAGTTGAAGCTAAAGGTATTGCCTCTTCTATCGATGCCGCTTATCTTTTTACCGGAAGAATCGATTATATCCACCCTATGCCCGGTCCGCAAGTCCAGCCCTTGGCTCTCCTTGAAGACCTTGGCATGCCTTACCACTAAATCCTCGATCAGCCGATCCGGATCGGCAATATTATATGGCATACCACAAGCACTGTACGAAACATCTTCAGTCTTCTCCAGAATTCTTATATCGAGTTCCGGATCATTGCGTTTGGCCCGACTGGCAGCACTCATCCCCGCTGCATCAGCGCCTATTATGACAAGTCTCACAAAATATCACCTTTCAATAGTATTCCCAATTGGAACCGCTCCGCTACTCCTGAGTTCGATCTTTACCCGGTTCATCGGGTTGGGACAACAATCCCACACTTGGACATCAGGGTCCACACGCAACTGCACAGGTCGAAAAAGTTACCAAGACTTCGCCCCTTGCGAGAAATGAACGCCATGCGTTACGATAAATCACAATTTACTCCTCTTCTTAAGCCTCGACTTAATCAAGCCTCTCTTCAATCTGGAGAGCCTATCTAGGATAAGCCTTCCCTCCAGGTGATCAATTTCATGCTGGAATACCCTGGCCAGAAGTCCCGATGCCTCAAATTCAACCTCTTTCTCGGCGAGATCCACCCCTTTAACCATTACGTTTGAACTTCTTGAAACATTTACACTAACCTCCGGCAGGCTTAGGCAGCCTTCTTCCCCCGTGTTTTCCCCTTCAGATTCAAAGATCTCCGGGTTGATCAATGTTATCAAACCATGTTCTGAACTGACGACAATTACCTGGCGAGAGATACCGATTTGAGGCGCTGCAAGCCCGATTCCCTTATATGAATACATAATCATTGTCATATCATCGATCATTTTCTTCGCTTTTGAATCGATAATCTTCAATGGGGATGACATCTTTCTTAGGACAGGATCCGGGTATATCCTTATCTCAGACATATATATTTAACCCAACACCTTAGGGGCGAGGCCGAAATAACTTCCCCATTTGTACATCTCATCTTCAGGCCATCTTTGACCGATCTTCAAACACAAAATCCTCGAAATAGGTAAGACTATTCCTGTGGTTTTGTATTTTCAGATCGAACAAATCTGAC
>DAOWME010000022.1 GCA_030643245.1 Deltaproteobacteria bacterium | reverse complement strand
CCCTTTTTAGTTTTTTCTTTCCTTTTCCTGTCCATCAATTTTATTCTTGACAAAAACTTCAAACGCCACGCCCCTGCCTGTCTGGGTGCATTAGGTTACGTCTGTAAATTCATATTTCAATTCTTCTTCTGCTTTTTATAAATAAGTAATTAGCTTAGAAACTAATTTATCAACGCTGCAATTTTCTATTTCAGCTAATTCATTAAGCTTTTTAAAATTTACCGCAGATATTTTTTTATCTAATACCCTTACAGCTCCATCGTTCCAATAAAGAACATTTCTTCCATCTAAGATAAATTTTCCCGAATAAAGCTTTGCTGCTTTCTTTTTTGTTTCATTCCATGCCGCATTAATGTCTCGTGAAGTTGACATTTGTCCTATGAATCCCATTTGGAATATTATGGCATCCTTCAGATTTTTGGTTCCAGAAGGTAGATCCAAAAGACTTTCTAACATCATCTTAGAAAGTCTGCCTTTAGACAATAAAGCCATATTTATAACTCCTTGTATTTATATGTATTTTTCTCCTAGGCTGACCAATCTTGCTTGGCTCCTTCACAGGGACTACACCGATTTCCGACTCCTCGGCAACATACCTGTCAGGATTATTCATGCCGGTTTATACCGGCTCTTTCCGGACGCCCCTTTCCGCCTTGCCGGAAATTGAGCAGTTATTTTTTATCCTTCAGCAAGGCATCGAGACCGGCGAACGGCTTGTGGGTAGAAGGTGGCTCTTGCTCGTCACCCGGCGTCGCCTCATTATACCAATCCTCATCCTGATGCCACGAGTGCTCATTGTCGTGACAATAGAGACACAGCAGCTCCCAGTTGCTGCCATCAGGCGGATTGTAATCGTGGTTGTGATCCTTGTGATGGACCGTGAGCTCACGAAGTCTCTTGCCTGTGAATTCGCGCCCGCATCGCGCACAGATCCACGGGTAAATCTTGAGCGCCCACTCTCTATAGGTCTTCTCCCGACGCTCTCGGTTGCGCCTAACCTCGGCAATGATCTGATCATGAGTTTCGACCTCTGTTCGCGTCTTCTTTGTTGACATGTGCGTTCTCTCCAGTCGTCCGGTTTAGAACAAATAATTAAAACACAAACCCCGCAATTAGGGAAGGAAGAGATTTGTAGTGAGCCGATACTCGTTCTATACGATTCTAGTCCCACTCTGGTGGGAATTTATTCCTGTGGTTTTGTATTTTCAGATCGAACAAATCTAACCTAAATCTGAGAGCCAACTTGAGGAAGTTATTTCGGCCACGTCCCTAAGTTGGAGTACTATACTACAACAAATCGTTATCCAGAATCAGAGATGTCAGAGAAACCATGCCGATAAGTTCTCCTTTATCTTCAACCGGAGCTCTCCGTATGCTGGCCCGGTAAAGAAGGCGGGTCACATATCTGATGTCCATGTCATCCGGTACAGTGATGACCGGTTTTGTCATGATTTCATAGACATTCACCTCTTCGGAAAATCGCCCGGAGATTATCACCCCCCGAATCAAATCCTGAGTAGCTATGATACCCCAGGCATCATCCGGATGCCGTTTTTTCACCAGCAGGGAGGAGATGTGCGCGTCCCGCATTGTTGCGGCGGCTTCCTTAGCGGTGGCCATGCCGTCTATGGATATCACCCCCTTATGCATTACGTCTCTTGCCCGCACGATCGGAGTTCTTGTTGAAATCATAATCTTTCTCCTTTTTAAGATAAGGGACGGGGACGAAATAACTTCCCCATTTGTGCATCTCATCTTCAGGCCATTTTTGTCCGATCTTCAAACACAAAATCCTCAAAATAGTTCGACTATTCCTGCGGTTTTGCGTTTTCAGATCGAACAAATCTAACCTAAATCTGAGCGCCAACTTGAGGAAGTTATTTCATCCCCGTCCCTAATGTATCAGACCGGTATTGGTTTGCTCCATACCTTCAAAAATACTGGTTATGCACCTCTTCCCTGAATCGCTTCATCTGGCTCTCCAAGCCGATCACCTGTTCCACCGGCAAAACAAAGGCAATGCCGGTTCCCGGTTTACTAAACTGTCCGGCGGCGTTTATGGCATTTAAGATATTCTTGACAACATGTTCTTCAATCAGAAACATGATGATGTCGGTCTGTGCCTCCAGTGTGAGGCCGAAAAATGTTTTAGCCTCATGGATGCCGGTGCCCCGCGCCGGAATAACTGTTGCACCGGTGGCGCCAGCCTGCTTGGCCGCGTCAACAACTTGATCAGTTTTTTTAGGTTTAACTAATGCTAAGATGACCTTAAATCGCATTGTTACCCTCCCTGGGAGATTTTTTACTGCGGTTTACGGACCAGTGCATATATTGAGTATACCCCAGTACTGTAATAATCGGAAATAAACTTGCAAAAGCGATAAGGCCGAAACCTTCCTGGGCCGGATTGCGGCCGGGAACGGCGGAGGATAATCCCAGGCCGAGCGCAGCCACCAGGGGCACGGTCACTGTCGATGTGGTAACCCCGCCGGAGTCGTAAGCCAGAGGGATGATATTTTTTGGCGCGAATATGGTCTGTGCGACAACAACGAGATATCCTGCCAGTATGTATATGTAGAGTGGTGTGCCGCTTACAATTCGGTAGGTACCCAGGCTTATGCCGACGGCAACGCCAAGTGCTACTGTTATGCGCAATCCCCACTGGTTGATGGTTCCGGCGGATACCTCATTGGCCTTATAAGCAACCGCGATAAGAGAGGGTTCAGCAATGGTAGTGGCAAAGCCAACCATGGCGGCAAAAAGATAAATCCAGCAGTAGGCTTTCCAATCCGCTTGGGCAAAAGCCGCCTCTGAGCCGTAAATGAAAGTTGGGTCTGACAACTGGACGGCCATTATTTTACCAATGGGAAACAAGGCCTTTTCAAGCCCGGCAAGAAACAGGGCCAGCCCTATAATGACATACACCCCGCCGACAATGAGACGGCGCAGGTGCGGGATAGGCTGACGCAATACCAACAATTGAAAGCAGGTTATCAGGACAATGATCGGCAGCACATCCCGGCAGGTGGCAAACAGTATTTTAGCAAAATCAATAAAAAAAACCATTCGTAGGGCTCCTGTTTGTCAACCGAAAACCATCAGCCCGTAGCCCATGACAAATATAATGGGCAGCAGGGAGGCAAAGGCTATAAGCCCGAAACCATCCAGCAACGGGCTGCGGCCCTTAATGCTTGAGGCCAGGCCGGTTCCCAGGGCCGCGACCAGAGGCACAGTTATGGTGGATGTGGTGACACCGCCAGCGTCATAGGCCAGGCCGATTATCTCTTCCGGCGCGATCATGGTCATCAGCATAACAATAACGTAGCCGCCGATAATCAGGTAGTGAAGGGGCCAGCCGCGGAGAATACGCAATACGCCTATCAGAATGGCCACCCCCACGGAAAAGGCCACGGACAATCGTAGACCCAAGACATAGTTCCGCCGTGATTCTTCGCCCGAATCAATGAGGTTGTCTTGCATGGCAATATCTGCGGCTTCCTGTGACACGGCAATAAGAGCAGGTTCCGCCACAGTGGTCGAAAAACCGAGCGCAAAAGCAAAAGACAACAGCCAGAAGATGCTTCCCTTGCGAGCCAGTGCATGCGCCATTGCCTCGCCGATAGGAAACAGGCTCATCTCAAGCCCCTGAATAAACAAGCTTAACCCTGTCACAACCAGAAGGGCGCCAAGGACTATCTCGCCCAACTGCGGCAACGGCTGCCTGAGCACAACAAGTTGAAAAAAGGCAATAACCAGGATGATGGGCAACAGGTCGGTAAAGGCATCCCGCAGTTTTTTCAGGACCACAAAAAGCACGCGGGTCTTTGTAATGGCCGTTTTTTTTCGGGTCATAGTTTCCGCTAGCTTACAGAAATTTACTCAAGCTATCCTAATCTGAAGAAAGGATATGAGGTCTGTATGAACAATATTTCCTAAACTGAAGTTGATTGGACTGAGCAGCTTTATATATAGGCTATCAACATCTATGGGGATTGTAAAGGGTTTTTCTTATTATGGAGATGGGACTTCGGTCTGTGAGTGCCTGTGCTGGAGGAGTGAATGATTACATGGTCACAGTAGAAATATCGGGGACCGCTTTTCGCTGTTGACATTTTTATGAATATGGTATATTTTTTTATAAAGTTCTCTTAGGTGCTCATGTGACCTTAGGGACGTGGCCGAAATAACTTCCCCATTTGTACATCTCATCTTCAGGCCATCCCCCGATCGGGGTCGAGGACAGGCTTTGACCGATCTTCAAACACAAAATCCTCGAAATAGGCAAAACTATTCCTGCGGTTTTGCGTTTTCAGATCGAACAAATCTAACCTAAATCTGAGCGCCAACTTGAGGAAGTTATTTCGGCCACGTCCCTAAGCTGTTTATCCAGGCACTGCTCGAATTTGTTGGTGTATGAGACGTCCTATTTCACCCCTCGACTATAGGTCTCATCATGGTTTAAGACCTCCTGATCAACCTCGACGGTACTTTTCATAAACCTCGCTCGCCTATCTTCTCTTTCGTCACCCTGATGAAGTCGTATTCGTGCTTAAAATCTGTAAAAATTGGCACAAACCTTTCAAAAATAAGAAGAATCGAAGATTTTTTCGAAGTTGTTACCCAAAATCTTAAGCTGATGCCAAAGGTGAACGGCGATGACCGAGATTAAGTAGTACCTATCCATTAGATAGTTCCCATCCAGAAACTGCAATTTTTCGCGATCTCTGTGCCTGCCCCGTGGGATGCCGAGTGAATTCCACCAGGGTTAGTCTGCCGGATTATTTGCGCAGAGGTAAAACGCGAGGAGAACCATCTCAGGGGAGAAAGACCCATTTCTGGATGGAAACCACGCAGGGAAGGAGGTGTAAGATGAAAAAGTTCGCAGTAATTGATGAGCTCTTTGGGGCTCGCGATTCTCCTCACCACGGCTGATTGCACCACAGAGTTGGCTGCAGGTAAGAGAGATCAGGGCGATTAACACGTTAAACGAATGGGCGTGATATACACCTCATTCCAAAGTCATAAGGAGGAAATACCATGAAAACCAGAGTGGGAATTTTTGTGGCGGTGTTTTCGATGATATTGCCAGGTTTGATCGCAGCTGATGTATCGGCCGCGGAGGTAATTACCCAGAGGGAAACAGGGGTAGTCTTAGGAATTGAGATAGATCTTGTCAGGATTGCCGATAACTTTATAATTCTGTTTGATACTTCGGAATCTATGGGAAAAATGTACAAAGATACGAAGATGCGAAAGATTGAAGCAGCAAAGAAAATCCTGAAGAAGAGAAACGCACACCTTCCGGACCTTGCCTTCAACGCCGGATTGTATTCATATACATCCGTACCTACCGCCGGCTTGCATAAAGGGACACCCATTAAGGCTTACTACCCGATGAAGCCTTACAACAAAAAGGAGTTCGCCAAAGCAATTGATAAATTGCCGACTAAGGCAGGCGGACCGGCTCCGATTCAGAGAGCACTTCGTGAACTTGACCGTATTCTGGGACCACTGCCAGGTCGAACAGTTGTATTTATTTTCTCCGACGGACAAATGACCCAAGTATCCAGGGAAAGAGAACTGCCTGTGGGAATAGCAAAAGAACTCGCTGTGAGATACGACGTCTGTTTCGTTGTAGTCGGTAGCGCTGAGAGCGCAAAAGAGAAAAGGGTTTTGGAGAATGTGGCATGGGTAAACGAATGTTCACGGCTGGTTCCGTTTGATGCCTTACTGGAGGACCCTGACTATGTCGAAGGCGCCCTTTATGCGGTTGAAGAGAGGCTTGTCGAGAAGCTTGCAACCGATGAGAAAATCATCGGTTGCAGAACAGACAATATCCTGTTTGACCATAACAAGTCAGAGATCAAGCCGGAATTCTATGACGAGATAAATACTCTTGGTAAATTTCTGCAGGAGAATCCTAAGGCACATGCTGTTTTAGCAGGTTTTAGCGATAATACGGGATCAAAGAGATATTGCCATCTATTGTCACGGCATCGGGTTGAGAACGTCAGAGATTACCTTATGAAAAACTCCAATATCGATGAAGGGCGAATTGTTTTGCACTGGTATGGTCAAGACGCTCCGGTCGCCAGCAACAGAACTGAAAAGGGGCGTAGTAAGAATAGGCGGGTCATATGCGTGGGTAGATTTTAAGCGTCCAATCAGAATTCCTTGTGAAACAGGACGGGCATCTAACTAGTGCCCGTCCACGGTTTCACAAACTCCCTGCCCAACTTTTGGACCTGTGCAGTTGAGCAGGATTGCGTTAAACGCCGGCTGCTTGCTTCGTTTGCTTCTTATACGTAAGGACCTGGCCAACTTTTAAAATAGACATACGAGACTTTTCATCCCATTACACATTCAGCCTTATGCAAGACTGTAGTTCATAAGAAGCAAACGAAGTAAGTAGGCGGCAAGCGGTAAACTTGACCAACTGCACAGCTTGAAAATTTTGAAACTCAATAATTTGCTAGAAATTGGCGGTGGGCCTTTATAACTTATTTTGTGTAACCGAATAAGTTGGGGAAAGTAAAAATTACTATTGATGTTGCATGAAAGAAGCCATAAAGACTATAGGTCCCTAAATCTCTACGCACAAGGGGCTGTCTCATGATATGGGATATAAGGGATATCCTTCCGCTGGTTAGGAAGCCCACGCGTTACCTGGGAAACGAAATCAACTCAGTCCATAAGGACTTGAGAGAGGTGGACCTGAAATTCGCTCTCACCTTCCCGGATGTCTATGAGATAGGTATGTCTTATGTGGGATTTCAGATTCTTTACGATATTCTTAATAGAAGAGACAATATTGCATGTGAGAGGGTCTACGCTCCATGGGTAGATATGGAAAATATCCTGAGAACCGAGAGGATGCCATTAACCTCGCTTGAGTCTTCTCTGCCTTTAAAAAACTTTGATATTATCGGATTTTCTCTCCAATACGAGCTTTGCAACACTAATATCCTAAATATCCTGGACCTTGCAGGCATTCCTTTTTTTGCAAAGGATCGCAACAATGACTGGCCGTTGATTATTGCCGGTGGGCCATGTGCTTACAACCCTGAACCGGTGGCTGATTTCTTCGATGCCATTGTTATCGGAGATGGAGAAGAGGTCATCCTGGAAGTCTGTGCCTGCTTTCTGGACTGGAAAAATGGTGGTGGGGAAAAAGCGGATTTATATCAAAATCTATCCAGGGTTCAAGGGGTATATATCCCTTCTTTTTTTGATGTGAGGCACAATGGGGATGGGACAATTGACGAGATTATACCACTTAGGCAAGATTATACACGTGTTAAGAAGCGGATCGTCACTGATCTGAACAAGGTGGACTACCCCACTGAGCCTATTGTCCCTTTCATGAAGATTGTTCACGACCGACTTAGTTTGGAGATTGCCAGGGGGTGTACCCGTGGCTGCCGTTTCTGTCAAGCCGGTATGACATACCGTCCTGTTCGTGAAAGGTCCCCGGAGACGATCAAAGAGATAATAAGAAGAGGGATAGAGGAAACCGGTCATGACGATATTTCTCTCCTTTCCTTGAATACCGGTGACTATGCGTGTATTCAGGGTTTACTGGCAGATCTGATGGATCAGTATTCCCGGCAGAACATAGCGGTATCTCTTCCCTCCCTGAGGCCTGATACCCTTACTCCCCAACTGGTCAAAGAGATAAAGAGGGTACGAAAGACAGGGGTTACTATCGCGCCTGAAGCAGGAACTCAGAGGTTAAGAGATGTTATCAATAAAGGGGTTACAGAGGAAGATATCCTGGCCACATCAGAAAACGTCTTTGCAGCGGGCTGGAATGCCATCAAACTCTATTTCATGGTGGGGTTGCCAACTGAAAGAAGAGAGGACATTGAAGGGATAGTAGACCTGTCAAGGAAGATATCCTCATGTGGGAAGGGTCAAAGATCCCGTACAAACGTATCGGTGAGTGTTTCCACCTTTGTGCCCAAGCCTCAAACACCCTTTCAGTGGGAAGCTCAGATCAGTTTGAAAGAGATAATAGAGAGACACGATTTTCTGAAAAGCAAGATAAGGGGAAAGAGACTATCCCTCAAATGGCAGGACCCCGGATTGAGCACATTGGAAGGGGTTTTTGCAAGAGGGGATCGAAGACTGAGCACGGTCTTGGTAAATGCCCAGAGGTATGGTTGTCGTCTGGAGGCATGGAGCGAACACTTCAGATATGACCTTTGGGAAAAGGCCTTCGGTGATGCCGGGCTTGACATGGATTTTTACAACAGGCGTGAGCTGTCCCGTGACGAGACCCTTCCGTGGGACCACTTAGATTGCCTTGTGAGCAAGGATTTCCTCGTGGAGGAGCTGGAGAAGGGGCTTAAAGGGGTGCAGACTCCGGATTGTCGGAGCCATGGTTGCACTGGTTGCGGGGTTTGCGATGGCAAGAAAATTGAACTGGTCATATCCAGTCCGGCGCAGACTCCAAGACCCCTGGAACATACCGACAGTAAGCCCATAACACCGACTTATCGAAGGTATAGACTGCTCTTCTCTAAGCTAAGTGATGCGAGATTTTTGAGCCATTTGGAATTGATTAGCGTCTTCTCAAGGGCCATAAGAAGGGCAGGAATCCCAGTGAGGTTTTCAAAAGGTTTTCATCCGCTTCCCAGGATAATCTTTGGGGGGGCCTTACCCGTTGGCATAGAGAGCCTGGCTGAGTTTGTGGACATAGAGATCGAAGGTTATATGAGACCCGATGAAATTGTTATTAGGCTCAACGCGCAGCTTCCACAAGGATTGCGGGTATCAGATTGCTGGGGAATTCCCTTGAAGTCAGGCCCTGTATCTGATAGTATTAGAAAAATAAAGTATTTAGTCTCAGCGAATAGCCAAATAAAGACCCCGCTTTCAAAGGTCAATGATGTGAAAGAGGCTGTTTCTTCTTTCCTAAGTAAGGAAAACTTCTTCCTCTTCCAAAGGAAGAAGGGTCGGACACAAGAGGTTGACCTTAGGGCCATGGTGGATGACCTCACGTTTAAGAATGACCTCTCACTGGAGATAAGTATAAGATCCGGTATGGCAGGCGATCTTAGATCTTTTGAAGTAGTGAGGCATATCCTGGGGCTCGGCAGTGAAGAAGTGAAGCTTTTAAGGATATTGAGAGCAGAAGGTAACCCGGGGGAAAATATAGAATGTCGACAGAGTTAATCATGAACCTCAATTCCCAAGAGACCAGGGTCGCCCTCATGGAGAACGGGGTGTTGGTTGAACTATACATTGAACACCGTGCAGAGAAGGGGATTGGCGGAAACATATATAAGGGGAAGGTGGTCAGGGTTCTCCCGGGAATGCAGGCGGCCTTTATAGATATAGGTTTGGAGAAGGCTGCTTTCCTGTATGTTTCAGATGTCTGTTTTGATTTCAGAGAATTTGAAGAGATGCTGAAACTTGCCGAAGAGGGGATTGAACTAGAGGAAGACTTTCTTAACGTCATAAACCGGCCCCTTCAAATCGAGGACATGCTCAGAGAAGGTCAGAAAATACTGGTGCAGGTTACAAAGGAGCCGATCGGTTCCAAGGGGGCTAGGGTTTCGTCTCACATAACCCTCCCAGGGCGCTATGTAGTGCTTATGCCCACCACAGACCACGTAGGTATATCCCGCAGAATCGAAAACGAGAGCGAGAGGAGGAGGTTAAGGGAAAGCATAAGAAGGATCAAGCCGGATGGGTTCGGATTGATCGTTCGGACTGCCAGTGAGGGCAAGAGCGAAGAAGACATACATACGGACATGGATTTCCTCCTCAGGCTCTGGCAAAGGATCCAGGAGAAAAGCGACCACGCTCCTGTCGGCACGATCATTCACCACGACCTGGACATTACTATGAGGACAATCCGCGACCTATTCACGGAAGATATGGACAGGTTGGTTGTAGACTCTCGAGAGGAATACAACAAAATATTCGAATCCGTTGAAACCTTCATCCCCCAGCTTAAGTACTCCGTGGAGCTCTACGAAGGAGAAGAAGCTATCTTTGATGCATACGGCATAGAGGTTGAGATCGGGAGGACCTTGGGAATAAAGGTCTGGCTGAAGTCCGGGGGCTATATTGTGATTGAAGAGACAGAGGCCTTGGTAGCAATAGACGTAAACACGGGAAAATATGTAGGTAGGAGAAACCCCGAAGACACTATCCTTAAAACAAACCTGGAGGCAGTTAAGGAGATTGCTTATCAATTGCGGCTTAGAAACATTGGTGGGATCATTATCATCGATTTTATAGATATGAAAAAGGAGAGCAACAAGGAAAAAGTTTTTCAGTCTATGAAGAAGGCCGTCAAGAAAGATAAGGCAAAGACGAATATTCTCAAAATATCGGAGTTGGGCCTGGTACAGATGACACGAAAGAGAACCAGGGATAGTCTCAAAGGGTTTTTGTGCGAGCCATGTCTGTACTGTGAGGGCAAGGGATTTACTAAATCAAAGGTTACCGTGATGAATGAGGTTTTGAGGGAGATCAAGAGAGACATAAGGGAGGTCCAGGGAAACACAGTTCATATCCTTCTGAATCCGGATGTAGCTGACCTGTTGTTTGAGGAGTGCCGGGCCGAGATTCATGAGCTGGAAAGGAAACACAGAAAGAGTATTGTCATAAGGCCGATAGAGGATTTCCACCAGGAACAATTTGAGGTTGATGGGCAGGATTTAACCCTTCACAGGTTATGAAAAATAATATATCAGAAATTTTGAAACTCATTTGTAATTATGGCTTTAACCCATTGTAGCCCATAACAGACCCTTAGAACCTTTTAAGCAAGAATGCACATATTGGGAGTAGCGATAGGAGGTATGGCAGGATGTATGCGGTTGTAAAGACTGGAGGAAAGCAATACAGGGTCTCTGAGGGAGACCTCGTGAAGGTGGAGAGGATAGATGAAGAAAGGGGGAACACTATCGAATTGGACGAAGTTCTCATGGTGGCCAATGGAGAGAATATAGAGGTTGGGACCCCTGTTTTACCCAATGCCTGTGTTGTGGGAGAAATCGTAAAACATGGCAAGGCAAAAAAGATCATAGTTTTTAAATCCAAGAGAAGGAAAGGATATCGTAAAAAGCAGGGCCATCGTCAAATCTATACGAACTTGAGGATAAAGGAGATAAGGACGTAGATCCGATACAGAGGAGGATAGGTCATGGCACATAAGAAATCAGGTGGGAGTTCTTATAACGGTAGGGACAGTGCCGGTCAGAGGTTAGGGGTCAAGAAATTCGGTGGCCAAAGTGTCTGTGCCGGCAGTATTTTGGTGCGTCAGAGAGGGACTAAAATTCATCCTGGTGTCAATGTTGGGGTGGGTAGGGATTACACCCTGTTTGCGAAAGCAGACGGCGTCGTGAAATTTGAGAGAATCGGAAAACACAAGAAAAGGGTTGCTGTCTATGCCGAGTGATTGGCTATATCAAAGACTGTGAAATTTATTGATGAAGTAAAGATATTCGTCAAATCCGGCGATGGCGGGAGGGGTTGTGTAAGTTTCAGACGAGAGAAGTTTGTCCCAAAAGGGGGCCCCGATGGCGGGGATGGTGGCAAAGGTGGAGATGTGATATTGGAAGCTTCGGGCCAATTATCAACGCTTCTGGACCTTCGATACCAACAACACTACAAGGCAAAACGAGGAGGACACGGAAAAGGGAAAAACCAGCATAGTAAAAACGCGCCGGATTTAGTAATCTCCGTACCTGTAGGCACCCTGGTCAAGGATGAAGACGGTGGAGTAATAAGGGACCTTGCCTTTGAAGGATATAGAATAAGGGTAGCACGAGGAGGAAGAGGTGGTAAAGGAAACGCAAGATTCTCCAGACCTGGCAACCGTGCTCCACGCTATGCCGAAGAGGGTGAGGAGGGTGAGGAAAAGTGGCTGAAGCTCGAACTCAAGTTGCTGGCTGATGTGGGTATAATCGGTCTTCCCAATGCAGGAAAATCTACCTTATTATCAAGGATTTCAGCCGCAAAACCTAAGATTGCTGACTATCCGTTTACCACTCTAACTCCAACCTTAGGTGTTGTGAAGTATGGGGACTATAATAGTTTTGTTGTCGCAGATATACCCGGACTTATAGAAGGTGCCCACAATGGGGCCGGACTTGGTGTAAGGTTTCTCAAGCATATTGAAAGAACCGGTTTGCTCCTTCACCTAATTGAAATCGAAGGAATCAGCCAACGGGATCCGGTTGAGGATTTCAACACTATCAACAATGAACTGGCCTTATATAGCCCATCACTGGTCAAGAAAAAGCAAATAATTGCAATAAACAAGATAGATCTCACACGTTCTGCCGAGAAGTTCCAAGATGTGAAAAAACGATTTGATGAGCTGGGCATGGAAATTTTGCCTATATCCTCCGCGACAGGTCAAGGGATTAAAGCCTTGATCGACCAAATCGTGACGAGGCTTAAAGATAAGAGCGAGATTAAAATTTCTGTATAAACGATGGCTAAGGAATATTTAAGAGCGAGAATCCTCAAAGATGTAAAGAGGATAGTGATAAAGATAGGGAGTGGCGTGTTAACCTCTACTAATGGAGGATTAGACGCAACTGTGTTCCAGAGGTTGGCCCGGGAGATATCTCTTCTCAAGAGGAATGGTTATGAACCGATCGTTGTTTCTTCAGGCGCCATCGCTGCAGGGATGAATGAATTGGGGCTTGCTGAAAAACCGAAGAGTATTCCGCAGAAGCAGGCAGCCGCAGCCGTGGGCCAATCCACTTTAATGAAGAGCTACCAGAAATCATTTGCCGAACATGGGCAAAAGGTCGCCCAGGTTTTACTTACCCACGATGACCTGAGCAGTCGGAAGAGGTACTTGAATGCCAGGAATACACTTTTGACGTTAGTAGACTATGGAATTATCCCTGTAATAAACGAGAACGATTCGGTAGCTGTGGAGGAAATAAAATTCGGGGATAACGATAACCTTTCCGCCCTGACCACAAACCTGGTAGAGGCGGACTTGCTCTTGATTCTTACGGATATCAATGGGCTGTATGATGAAAATCCCTGTGAGAAAGCGGATGCCCGTCGGATCTCCGTTGTTGAGGAAGTCGATCGTGAGATAGAAGAGATTGCAGGTGATACCATCAGCACTACAGGTATCGGTGGCATGACCACCAAGGTTCAGGCTGCAAAAAAAGCCGCTATATTCGGGCTACCCACCATAGTGGCTAACGGCAAGATAAATGGGACCATAAGTAAGGTTATGACCGGAGAAGACGTGGGCACCCTGTTCTTACCCAAAGGGAACAGGATGGGTAGCCGTAAGCACTGGATAGCCTTTGCCGTGAAACCGAAAGGAGAGATCATTGTGGACGAGGGGGCGGAAAAGGCAATTATTGATAAGGGAACGAGTCTCCTCCCTTCAGGGATATTAAACGTAGAGGGAAAGTTTGGGGCTGGGGACTCGGTAAGCATAGTGAATCTTTACGGATCGGAGTTTGCCAGGGGTTTGGTGAATTATGGTTGCTCGGAGATAATGGAAATTCGGGGACTGAATACGAGGGATATAGAGGGGAAATTAGGGTATAAGTATTATGATGAGGTGATTCACAGGGATGATTTGGTGGTGTTGTACGTTCAAAAATGTGTCACAGATCAAAGCTTAGGAGCTAAAGATGTCCATTGAAGGCCAAGTCTTAAAGATAGCCAGGGATGCGAAATCAGCATCGCAGGTTCTGCGAAATCTTTCATCCAAGACGAAAAACGCTGTGTTGATAAATATGAGTGAGGAACTCCTAAACCAGACCGATCACTTAATCAAGGAGAATGAAAAGGATCTGGCCGGTGCGAAGCAAAATGGGCTGTCAGATGCCTCCATAAACCGATTGACCCTCAGTGATTCCACGATAAGGGCAATGACAGAGGGACTCCGGGAAGTTGCAGCGCTTCCCGACCCTGTGGGCGAAGTGACGAAGATGTGGAAGCGGCCAAATACCCTGATGGTGGGAAGGGTTCGAATCCCCTTGGGGGTGATCGGGATAATCTACGAATCCCGTCCCAATGTTACCTGTGATGCCGCCGGATTATGTTTAAAATCCGGCAACGCTGTAATTCTGCGGGGGGGGTCAGAAGCAATCAACTCGAATTTGGCCATTTCCAGCCTTTTGCAGGATGTCATGGAGAAGGAGGGCGTGCCGCGGGAGGCTATCCAGATGATCCCTGTCACTGACAGGGCTGCTGTGAATGAGATGTTGAAGTTAGAGGATTACATAGATGTGATAATCCCCAGGGGCGGCGAAGACCTGATCAGGTTTGTTGTCCAAAACTCGAGGGTTCCTGTTATAAAACACTATAAGGGGGTATGTCATATCTTCGTGGATGAAAGCGCTGATTTTGATATGGCCAAAGAGATAATTTTAAATGCAAAGGTTCAGCGTCCCGGTGTATGCAATGCCCTGGAGACTCTCCTGGTCCATAGAGATATCGCCTCCCGTTTCCTGCCCTCCATGATCGAGAAGTTGGAAGAGGAAGCCGTAGAAGTCCGTGGTTGCCCCAGGGTTTTGCAGGTTGTTCCGAATGTTAAAGAGGCAAAAGATGAGGACTGGTATGATGAATATCTGGCCCTGATCCTTTCTGTAAAAGTCGTGGATGACCTGGATGAGGCAATCAACCATATTACCAAGTATGGTTCATCACATACCGAGGCCATAATCACCTCCAATTATGAGAATTCTCAGAGGTTTCTAAACGAAGTGGATTCATCGGTGGTACTGGTAAATGCCTCAACCAGGTTCAGTGACGGGAATGAGCTGGGCCTTGGGGCAGAGATAGGGATCAGTACCACGAAACTCCATGCCTTTGGTCCTATGGGCCTCGAAGAGCTAACTACCTGTAAATTTGTGGTATATGGTAATGGACAGATAAGGTCTTGAGGGGAACGTTACATGCAGATTGGCCTTTTCGGGGGGACCTTCAACCCCATACACCTGGGACACCTCAGATCTGCTGAAGAGATTCAAGAGTCTTTACAGCTTCAACAGATTGTCTTCATACCTTCTGCAAATCCTCCCCACAAAGAAGGGAGGGATATAATATCTCCTCTGCATCGGATAGAGATGGTCAACCTTGCCATTGCAGGGAACCCTGCCTTTTCCGCCTCTGAGATTGAGATTAGGAGACCCGGTAAATCCTATTCCATTGAGACTATAGATCGATTCAAAGAGATGCAGGGTTCAGGTTTGACCCTGTTTTTTATCATGGGGATGGATGCCTTCACTGAGATAGTCACATGGAAGGATTATGTCTCTCTCTTCTACCGATGCAATTTTGTGGTCACTACACGACCTGGATACGCGGTCACCAGCCTGGAAACCATTCTCCCCAGTGATGTAGCCGGTGAATTTTTTTATATCCCTGAAGAAGACAGATTTAGCCATATCTCGAACTTCTCCTTGTATTTCAGAGATATCACCCCACTGAATATCTCCTCAAGCGTTATCAGGAGGAGGATCAAGGAGAAGAAGTCAGTACGTTATCTTCTTCCTCAAGCGGTGGTAGAATATATCAAGTTGCACGGATTATATAAAGATTCTTGACACCCCATTACATTGTGGATGAAGATTGAGGCCTGAGGTTTACCTCGGAAGGAGTGAAGGATGCCCATCTCAAGTAAGGTTAAGACTGCTCTAGAAAGAGGCTCGTGGATTAGAAAGATGTTTGAAGAGGGCGATAGGCTAAAGGCAGAACTGGGAGCAGATAATGTCTATGATTTTTCTCTGGGAAATCCTTTTGGCGAGCCCCCTGAAGAGTTCTTGAATGAATTGAGAAGGCTTATAAATGACCCGACGCCCGGGATGCACCGTTACATGCCAAACGCCGGCTTCACTGAGACAAGAGAGGCCATAGCTAAGGTCCTGGCAGAAGATTCCGGGATGGATTTCAAGTGGGATAACATCGTCATGACGTGTGGTGCGGGTGGGGGGCTTAACGTGGCATTAAAGGCCGTTCTCAACCCTGGGGATGAAGTCATAGTACTCACTCCGTTCTTCGTGGAGTACAAGTCTTACATAGATAACCATGCAGGCATATGTCGCGAGGTGGCTACTAACAAAGAATTTGACCTGGATCTGGAGGCGCTGGACCGAGCAATTACTTCCAAAACCAGGGCTATAATTGTTAATTCTCCAAATAACCCAACAGGAGTGGTATACAGTCCAAGGTCGTTGGAAGGACTGACCGGTCTATTGCAGGAAAAGGAAGAGGAACTGGGTACTGTTATCTATGTGATCTCCGATGAACCTTATAAAAAACTGGTCTACGATGGCATGGAAGTCCCAAATGTATTTAAGCTGATAGATAACAGCATTGTGGTTACCTCCCATTCAAAGGACCTCTCTATCCCTGGAGAGAGGATCGGTTACATAGCGGTCAGCCCTATTGCCGCCGATTTTCAAGACCTGATGGACGGTCTTACGCTTTGCAATAGAACCATGGGTTTTGTAAATGCTCCCGCCCTGATGCAGAGGGCTGTTACGAACTTGCAGAGGGTTTGCGTGGACGTGAATGACTACCGGGAAAAAAGGGACCTCTTCTATGAAAACTTAACCGAGATGGGCTATCATATGGTCAAACCTCATGGCGCCTTCTACCTGTTTCCCAGATCCCCAATAGAAGATGATGTTGCTTTTGTTAGAGCAGCCCAGAAGAAGAATATCCTGATTGTTCCAGGTAGTGGCTTTGGGACCCCAGGCCATTTTCGGATATCTTACTGCGTATTGAAACGGATCATTGAAGATTCTCTCAAGGGTTTCAGGGAGCTGGCCGAGGAGTATGGGTTAATCGCATAGAAATAGAGCAGGGATCAAGTGGGCTATTTCAGGAAGAATATAGAAGCCATGGAGGGGTATTCTCCAGGGGAACAACCCCAAGGGCAAGAATACATCAAATTGAATACAAACGAGAACCCGTACCCTCCTTCTCCAAACGTTCTAAAGGCGATAAATAGGGAGACCGGCGCCTCGATCCGTCTCTACCCGTCTCCCATGGCTAATCCCCTCAGGAGAAAGGCTGCAGAGGTATACGGCGTTAAAGAAGAGAATGTTCTGGCGGGAAACGGGGCTGACGATCTTCTCTCTATATTGGTCAGATCATTCGTTGCTACAGGTGATTTAGTAGTCTTGCCCATCCCCACTTACACCTTATATGATACTTTGATAGCCATTCAGGAAGGAGAGACGTTAAAGATACCCCTCACCGAGGACTTTGGGATTCCAGAGGGGTTTGCCATAAAGGAGGCAAGGTTGACCTTTCTTGCCAACCCTAACTCTCCTTCCGGAATCTTCACGCCGGTAGAAAGGGTTGCCGATTTTGCCGGAGAATTAGAAGGGGTACTGGTTGTAGATGAGGCATACGTGGATTTCGCTGAAGGGAGCGCCATATCTCTGATCAATGAATATCCTAACATAGTAGTATTGCGTACATTCTCCAAGTCATTTTCCCTGGCCGGAATGCGTATAGGTCTTGCCTTTGCCGACCATGAACTGATAGAAGGGATGACAAAGGTAAAGGACTCCTATAATCTCAATAGGTTAAGTATAGCTGCCGCCACTGCGGCCCTGGATGATATTTCCTGGATGGAAGACAATGTGGGAAAGGTGAAAAAAACAAGAGACGCCCTCAGCGTATCCATTACCCGGCTAGGGTTTAAGGTGTACCCATCTCAGAGCAATTTTGTGCTGGCAAGTATCCCGGGCAGAAACCTGAGAGGCATATATGAGGAACTGAAGAGAGGGGGAATCCTTGTTAGGTATTTCGATACGCCTCGGCTTCGAGACTGTATAAGGATCACAGTGGGCACAGATAGCGAAATATCGAGGCTTTTAGATGCGCTACAAGGAATATTGGAAAAGTAGGAACAGAAGATAGGAGGGGGAAATAGTGCGATGCCATGAGGTTGACTACGAGGTTATCGGTAATGATATGCAAATAGTCGAGGTAGAGCTCGATCCCGGTGAAACGGTAATTGCCGAGGCCGGCGCCATGAACTACATGGACGATGGCATAACTTTCGAGGCCAAGATGGGAGACGGATCGAAAACGGACGATGGGGTCCTTGGCAAGCTTATGAATGTTGGCAAGCGCGTGCTCACAGGCGAGTCAATCTTTTTAACCCATTTTACAAACACGGGTACAGGGAAGAAACGTGTTGGATTTGCGGCCCCTTACCCGGGAAAGATTATCCCCATTGACATGACCCAATTCGGGAGAGAACTCCTTTGTCAGAAGGACGCCTTTCTCTGTGCCGCTTTTGGCATTGAGGTGGGTATCGCCTTTACAAAGCGTCTGGGGACTGGTTTTTTCGGCGGGGAGGGCTTCATACTCCAGCGCCTTCGCGGAGATGGCATGGCCTTTGTTCACGTAGGCGGCACAATTATTGAGAAAAGGCTGAATAATGAGATTATTCGCGTGGACACAGGCTGCATTGCAGCATTCACATCGGGCATCGATTACGACATTGAACGCGCAGGTAGCCTCAAGTCGATGTTCTTCGGTGGGGAGGGGCTTTTTCTTGCAACGTTAAAGGGCTCTGGAACCGTGTTCCTTCAAAGCCTACCGTTTTCCCGTATGGCAGACCGCATTCTGCAGCATGCCCCATCAAGTGGTGGCAAGGCAAAGGGCGAGGGGTCTATATTGGGTGGCTTGGGACGTTTTCTCGATGGTGACAATCGTTGATGAGACCCTTAGGGACGGGGACGAAGTAACTCGTCCCCGTCCCTAAGAGAGGGGAAGCAAGATGCTGCTGGGAGACATACTGAGGAGGAATGCTAAGCTGTATCCTGACAAGACCGCCATTGTCTTCAGGGACAAGAAATGGAATTACCGCCAATTGAATGATAGGGTGATGAGGCTGGCAAACGGACTCAGGTCAAAGGGGATTGGAAGGGGATACAGGGTTGGGCTCCTGCAACATCCCTGCCCGGAATACATGGAGCTATATATCGCCATTCCCAAGATTGGGGCCGTCCTTGTGCCGTTGAATTGCAGGTTGGCAGGTCGGGAGTTGGAGTATATAATAAACGATGCGGAAGCGAAGATGATTATAATGGGTGAGGAGTTCATAGATGCCATACACACAATCCAGCCCGCCTTGGAGGCTGTGGACAACTTCTTCTGTATAGGGGATGCCCCCTCAGATATGGATGAGTATGAGACCCTGATAGCGGGGTTTCCCCTTGAAGTCCCAGAGACAGGTTTGGAAGAGGATGACGTGGCTGTCCAGATGTACACGAGCGGCACTACCGGAAGACCGAAGGGGGCTATGTTGAGCCACAAAAACCTTATGTCAAACTATATGGGAAGACTTGTGGATTTGAAACTGGATAAAGACGATGTCTTCATGAATGGCCTGCCCTACTTTCATGTGGCTGCCGAATTTGCCATCCTGCCCCTTTACATAGGGGGCACATTAATCATCCAGAGCGAGTTTGATCCGGGACTGTTCCTCAATACCATTGAGGCTGAGAAGGTCACTGTTACCGGAGCGGTTCCGTCAATGATCAATATGCTTGTGGAATATATGGATAAGCATCCGAGAGATTATGACCTCAGCAGTGTCAGGATATTTTTTTACGGGGCGTCTCCCATGCCCGTAGCTCTCTTGAAAAAAACCATTAGGGCGTTTAACTGTAAGTTTCTCCAGTCTTACGGCCTTACGGAGGCAAGTCCGGGGGTGACGTTTCTTATGCCCGAAGACCACGTGTTGGAAGGTTCGGCAGAGAAGGTAAGGAGGCTCGCCTCATGCGGGAGGGAGGTCTTTAATGTGGAAGCCAGGGTGGTCAATGAAAGGGGTATTGATGCACAACCCGGTGAGGTGGGCGAAATTATTGTCAGGGGCGACAATGTAATGACGGGATACTGGAAACTGCCGGAGGAGACCTCAGAGACCATCAGGAACGGTTGGCTGCATACCGGGGATATGGCTACCGTGGATGAAGAAGGTTACGTCTTCATCGTAGACAGAAAGAAGGACATGATAATAAGTGGTGGCGAGAATATATATCCCAGAGAGGTTGAAGAGGTTCTCTATGCTCATCCATCTGTTCTTGAAGCAACAGTCATCGGAGTTCCCGACCAGCGGTGGGGGGAAGCAGTCAAAGCAATTGTGGTCCTGTCAGCGGGAGAGACAGTCTCAGAGGAAGAGGTCATCGATTTCTGCAAGAAAAACCTGGCAAGCTATAAAAAACCCAAGTCCGTAGAATTTGTGGATACATTGCCCAGAAATCCTCTTGGGAAGGTTTTGAAGAAAGAATTGAGAAAAAAGTATTGGGAAGGTTACGATAGAGAAGTTTCATAACAAGCAAACGCAATAAGGGACGTGGCCGAAATAACTTCCCCATTTGTACATCTCATCTTCAGGCCATCTTTGACCGATCTTCAAACACAAAATCCTCGAAATAGGCAAAACTATTCCTGTGGTTTTGTATTTTCAGATCTAACAAATCTGACCTAAATCT
>DAOWME010000072.1 GCA_030643245.1 Deltaproteobacteria bacterium | reverse complement strand
CTCGTATGAATATTTGTATGTTGGCCAGGTTCTTACGTATAACAAGCAAACAAAACAAGCAGCCGGCGCTTAACACAACCCTGTTGACTGAATCATCGGACACACTTCAAGACGCTGGATTTGTGTGACTGCACAGGTGGAAAAATTTAGATTGACAATAAGCCAGAAATTGTTAATATAGTAATCCAACTTTGGTCTTTCTTGGCATGGGGACTGTTAGCCCAAATCTACAGTTTTTGGTTTAGTTACAGAGGTTCTGTGGCACAATTCTTAAGGTTAGTCTTGTTATTGTTCACAACAATCCCACGTAAGGAACCACGAGTGGAAAAACCAAAGTTGGAGTACTATATCACTAATATGGAAGTGTGTAGGTCACTGGTGGGCCTCCTGGACTTCAAATCCAGTGGCGGGTATAGGATGCCCGCGGTGGGTTCGATTCCCATACACTTCCGCCAAAAGAAAATAAACAGTGTGTGTCCGAAAAGATACATACCCACGTGTTTGGCTGGGTCAGACGAACAGCACTCTAATCTCACTCTCTCGATTATCGAGACACAGTGAAGCTCTTTGGAGGGGCGGTAATGTTTGGAATCGGAATGCCGGAGCTACTTATCATTCTTGTTATTATCATGATTGTCTTCGGGGCCGGCAGGTTGCCAGAGATTGGAAGTGGTATTGGAAAGGGAATAAGAAACTTCAGAAAGGCGACTTCCGGTAAGGATGAAATTGACGTGACCCCGAATAATGGAAAGGAAAAAAAAGAGATCGACAATTAACAGACAAGCAGGCAAGGATACACTTCTATAGGTCTCCATATATTAAGTTTCATTGCGTTGCCAGTCGGAATACTCGACGACGTGCTGAAAATCTAGAACTTACCCGGATGCATCTTACCGGCATTGAAAAATTTGGACCTGTGCAGTTGAGCAGGATTGCGTTAAGCACTGGCATCCGTCAATGTTGAGAAAGTATAAACTGCAAAATGAAGGATGCCACATATTTCCCCTTTTTAATGCTTTCATCCCTTTAGGGGTCATCTCTAGACCGTGGTTCTGGTCATTTCATACCTTTATTACCTCGAAATCAATCAAATCAATCAAATAAAAAGGCAGTCTAGAGGCAGGGTAAGCAATATGAGGATACTACGCACCATAGACCCCGATTTTCCAACTAACCTGGAAAGGATCTTGAAAAGGGCCGAGTCCCAGAGTAGGTCGGTGGACGAGACTGTTAAGACTATCCTTAGGGATGTTAAGGATCGTGGCGATAAGGCAGTTCTTGAGTACGTGGGCAAGTATGAGAAGTCGAAATTGACGCCTGCAACACTGAGCGTGGGGAAAAGAGAGATAGAAGAAGCCTTCGGCTCTGTCAGCGAGAGCGACGTTGATCTTTTAAAGTTTGCAGCTTCCAGGATTGAGAGATTCCATAAGAAACAGCTTAGAAACTCTTGGATGACAACCGGGGAAAGCGGCGTAATCCTGGGCCAGATGATCAACCCCCTTGAAAAGGTCGGTATTTATGTGCCGGGTGGGAGAGCGTCGTACCCTTCCTCAGTTTTGATGAGTGCGGTGCCCGCCAAGGTCGCCGGCGTGCACGAGGTAGTGATGGTTACCCCGGCCTACCACGGTAACGTCAGCCCCCATGTCTTGGTGGCCGCAAGTGTAGCCGGCGTAAGCAGCATTTTCAAAGTGGGGGGCGCTCAAGCCATAGCCGCACTAGCATACGGGACTGAGACTATACCGAGGGTTGACAAGATAGTAGGTCCTGGAAATATTTACGTCTCTTGTGCTAAGAAACTGGTCTTCGGAGAGGTTAACATCGACATGATTGCCGGCCCGAGTGAAGTCCTGATTATTGCTGATGGGAGTGGGCCGGCATCGTATGTTGCTGCTGACCTCCTGTCCCAGGCGGAGCATGATGAGATGGCGGCTTCTCTCCTTGTAACAGACTCTGCTGATTTTGCAGAGCGGGTGAACAGTGAAGTCCACGAACAGTTAGAGGGCCTTGAAAGGAAGGCCATAGCCGAATCATCAGTGGAGAATAACGGCGCCATAATTATTACAAAAGACATTGCTGAATCCGTTGCACTCGCAAATAAAGTGGCCCCTGAGCACCTGGAGTTGGCCGTGGAGAAGCCCTTTGACATCCTGGGCCAGGTATGGAACGCAGGGGCCATCTTCCTGGGCCACACCTCACCGGAGGCGGTGGGAGACTACCTGGCAGGCCCTAACCATATACTTCCCACCGGAGGAACGGCCCGGTTCAGTTCTCCCCTCAGTGTGGATGATTTCATAAAGAAATCAAGCATTGTTTCGTTTTCAAAGGAAGCATTAGATAGGGTTGGCGAGGATGTCATCCGGTTCGCCAAGATAGAAGGGCTTGAGGCTCATGCCAGATCAGTGGAGCGAAGGATGAAAAATTGAGAAAGATCAATTTCAAAGAATTGACCAGGTCAAAGATCCTTGAGGGTGCGTTCACAGCATCCAAAGAGTTGGGTCTTTCAATGTTCTTGGTGGGTGGAGCCATAAGAGATTTGCTTCTGTCATCACGCCTGGGTAGAGATTTTGACCTCGCCGTAGCGGATGATGTGCGGAAAACTGCAAAACTCTTTGCGGAAAAGATAGGGGGGACTTTTTTCTGTTTAGATCCGGAACGAAGACACTATCGTGCTACAGTCAAGGAGAAGGGCCGGATTACAAATATAGATTTTTCCCCACTCCGCGGACACGGGATCGAGGAAGACTTGAGAGAGAGGGATTTCACCATAAATTCAATGGCCATCGATCTAGAAGACCTCTTTGAGAAAGAGGAGGTCAATATCATCGATCCCGTGGGTGGAGCGAGTGATATGGAGGAAGGTATAATCAGGGTTTCCTCTTCTAAGGTCTTCGACGACGATCCCCTTCGCTTACTCCGGGCAGTGAGGATTGCCGCGGCAACCAAATTTTCTATTGAGGACAGTACAGAAGAACTTATCAAAGATAAAAAAGCGCTTTTGACCCATTCTTCTTGGGAGAGAATTAGGGATGAGCTGTTTCTAATACTATCTGCACCCATTTCGTCCGAATCCATCGAGAAACTTGATAATTTGGGTTTACTGGCTATGGTGATACCTGAGGTGGATTCTTGGAAGGATCTTGACCAGGGTGAGCATCATGATCATAGTCTCTTTTATCACGCATTAAGAAGTGTGGGGTTTGTGGAAATGATCTTGTCCAACCTCTCTCATTATTTTCCTGATCATGCCGTGTTTCTCACGGCACATTTTGGAGAAGAGTTAGAGAGCAATATTACGAGGCACAACTTGCTAAAACTCATAGCCTTCCTCCACGACTCGGGAAAGGCTGAGACCAGAAGTAATGATGGTGAAAGGGTAAGGTTCTTTGGACATGAGAGGGTTGGGGAAAAGATCAACAAAGCCCTGGCCGGGAAGCTCAGACTGGGCCGGAAGGCAAGCCGGATAATCACTAATTTGACCAGGAATCACATGCGAATCCTTAATTTATCCAAGGCAAGCAATGTGAGCCGTAGAGCTAAATATCGTTTCTTCAGGGACTTGGACGGGGACGGGTTAGACTGCCTTATGCTATCCCTCGCCGACGGCCTTGCAACAAAGACACACCCAGGTCCTCAACCGACCATTCCTCTTGTGGATGTAATAGAGGATGTCTTGAAGTACTACTTTGAGGAGTGGCTTAAGACACCAAGAAGGCCACTATTGAATGGAAAGGAGATAATGGAATTACTGGGAATTCCGTCGGGGAGAGACGTGGGAAGGCTCCTGTCGGCATTAGAAGAGGCAGAAGCTGAAGAGGTGATATCGACCCGAGAAGAGGCGAAGGATTTCGTCAAATCCATGTATGGTTCATTACCCGTCTTGTGCTAATATGCCCCACCAAAGAAAGTGGTTCTATTTATCTGGAAAGAGAATGCGTGAATAGAGCATCCTTCGTAACATATGTCTCAGCCAGTTCCACAAGATGACGGTGGTGGGTGAAGAAGATGACCTGGGTGTTTTCTGAAAGTTCGGCAAGGACTTGCAGGGTTGCCTCGGCCCTGTTGTCATCGAAATTGATAAGGATGTCGTCTATGATAAATGGCATGGACTCGCTTTCTTCCATATGCTTCTCAAGACTTGCCAGTCGCAAGGATAGGTAGAGCTGGTCGCAAGTGCCATCGCTCATGCCGGTCACAGTAACCTCCTCACCCGTAGACCGGACCCCGAGCAAAATAGGGTTGTCCCGGTCATCATAGGAGGGTTTCAGCCCCGAGAAAGACCCGGATGTCAATTGGGAGAATACTGCGCCGGCACGCCGCAGTATAGGGTCCTGATTAGCTTCCCTATACCGTTCAATCTCTTTGCTGAGGATCGCGGAGGCCATACGAAGATGCATATATCGTTCCGTATGATCCCGGATCCCGGAAAGGATTCCCTCGGCTTCCTCCGCTGCCTCGGCAGCTCCGGCGCTACCATCCATCCTCATAAGTTCTCTCTCTTCTCCTCCTATGGTGTTGTCAAGATCGGACAACTGATTCTGCTCTTCCTCAATAGTATGTTCGAGATCTTCAATCAATACCGGCAGATCGTCCGGATTCACCCCTTCGGCATCACGGATGAGTTCATCTGTTGTCAGACCTCCGCCATGGGAAACCCGTTGAAGCTGGGATTCAAGCTGCATAATGAGGTCTTCCAGTTTACTTTTCTCGGCTGATTTGAACTCAACCTTCTCCATCTCACCGTAATCGGAACAGCCGGCCTTTTGACACATTGCCTTTAGCTGCCCCGTTGTTTCTCTTATTGTTGCTCTTGCCTCCAGCATTGTGTCAACTTTTCCCCTCTCCCTTTTCCTTAACTCCTTCAACGTAGCAAAGTCTTCACGGGCCTTGACGAGCCGGGCATTCAACTCCTCCGCTGATTGGTAGATTGGGGTTTCAATAAGATCCGGCGCCACCTGTCCCAGCAGGCCTCTTACCTCCGTCTCGAACTGTTTCGCATCCCGCCTGATCCCCTCCATCCTGCTATTGAGCTCGTCTGCCTTGTCAACCTTTTCGAAAAGCTTCTGTGTTGCACTGATGAAGGCATTGGCCTGGTTGGGGATAGTTTCAACCGGCAACCCCAATTCAATAATAGCCTTGCCCCATGATTCATACCATTCTTCAAGGTTACGTTGCGCCATTGTCTTTTTCCTCATGGCAGCCGCACGCCTCTTTTTGATATCATTTATCTCTTTTTCAACATCGTTGCGACGCCGGGTAACCCCTTCTATCTCATCAATAATTATCTGGCACCGGTCAAGGATGGCGTTGAGAGATTGATCCGGTGACGGCTCTTCTTTCCCTAAATGTCTGAGGCATCTCCCAAGATCCTCGGCGTGTTCCAGGATAATCCTCTCTATATGCATCACATCCCTGCGACATTCCCTGATAGTGATACCCCTGTTGACAAGCTGCTCCTGTTTTCTCAGCCACGCTATCATCTCTTTTGGAGGTTGGGGTTTAATGCCTGTCTCTTCCCAGTGGGCGTCCCACTCTTTTCCCAGGTTGTCTTGTTCGTGCAAAAGCCTGTCTCGCTCGCTTGCTGATGCTTCCAGTTTCTCCACACACTTATCGCGGGATGCAAGAAGCTGGGCCAGCTTTTCCACGCGTTTGGCCTCCCTACGTAAGCGGTCCGCTATCTCGTCAGCCTGGTGCAAGCTTTTTTCGTAGGCTTTGTCAAGGGGTTCCTCAGGGTCAAAGGCCTTACTCTCCTCCTCGATATCTTCATTTTCAAGCCATGCCCTCCGCACCAGATCCCAACCACGATCCCGTCTCTTCCGTTCCTTTATGAGTTCTTGCTCGGTGGGCACGGAACCGGCAATCCGGAGGGCCTTTATCTGCGCATCAAAATTATCGCCTTCATCTTGATTCTCTCTGATGCGGTCCGAGGTGTCCCGAATCTTGTGACCTAGATTATCGAACCGCAACAGGAAACGATCAATCGACTCGGACGAAGGCACAGATAAAGCCTCCAGGTCTTCAAGGGTCCCGGTCCAGAGCTGCAGTGCCTTTAGCGCGATATCCCCCTGTTTTTCTTCTGTTTCAAGTCTGGACCGGGCCGTTCCTGACTCTTTTTCAAGGTCGCCGGACTTCTGTATACGACGAAGAGTAGATCGAAGCTCATCGGCATCGAGGGGAGCCTCCAGCTTTTTAAGGTTTTCCTTTGCCCTGGCATAATCAGCTTCTAACTCCTCAAGGGCCTCTGACGTCCGTGTTGACTCATCCTGAAAGCTCTGATATGTGCCGCCAAGGTCATGGATCATAACACGTTTTGTATCTATTAAACGAAGGGCCTCAACATCATTGAGGCCGAGACCGGGTCGAAGTTCTGTAAGTATTTTTTTTGCATCTGATTGTAAGGCCTCCCATTTTCCTCTAATTCCGGGCAGATCTTGACCGGCCTTAAGGTGACTTCCCAGACGTTTGTGGAGTTCGGTTATGACCTTTGCATGAGAAATAATATCCTCCGGAACTGACATATCTTTGATCTGTCTCTCAATCAACCCTAGGTCTTCAGTGGCCTTATTCGCATCAGATCTTGCCTTCTCCAGTTCACGAATTGCGTTGCGCCGTTCGTCGGGGAAAGATGGGTCGAGGAGAGGAGTATCTTTAAACTCATAAAGGCGTGTAGATAATTCCTTTTTCTCCGTTATGATAGGAAGCGCCTCTTTCAGGCGTTCTAACCGGCCTTTATCACTACGTAGTCTTTTGAGCCTTGTGCGGATTTTCTCCCGTTTGGCCTTGGCTTCATTTAGAGTCTTTTCATGACTTCCCCACTCACGGCTGGAAAGGGAAAGCTCATTTCTGTTCTTCTTGGCATTCTTGTAATTCGTGATGAGAATGTTCAATAATTGGGTGGAACCTCTGGGTTTGAAGGTCTCTTGTGCCTCATTCTGAAGGCTTTGGGCAATGTTGCGGAGATCCGTAATACCAGTGCCGGCGGCGAATAGGCTTTCACCCAGGTCACCACCACCTGCCACCAACTGCATGCCACCTCTTCTCAGCGTCTCATGGTTGATGCCGAATAGCGTGTGAAACTGTTCCTGCGTCACTCCCCCAATATATTTATCTAGCACAGAATCCGCCATTGGATTTTCTTTGGTATCAAGGAGCGTGTTCTTGTTCCCCTTGCGCCGTACGAAAGCGAGTTCACTCCTATCTGAGTGCCGGACAATACCCCCGATTCTCAGGTTTTGGTTACCATGTAGGAAATTGTCTCGGGTTTGATGCTCTATGCCATAGAAAAGCGCCTCCAGTGCTCTCAGTGCCGTGCTCTTGCCCGTCTCATTCAACCCATAAACGATGTGAAGCCCATAGTGCCCTCCAGATAGATCAAGGGATGTCTCTTTGAATCGACCGAAAGCCTTGAGATCAAGGGTAAGGATCTTCATCAGAAGCCTCCTCCGGACAAGAGCCTTGATACGAGTATCTTTTGGGCCTCTTCAAACATTTCTCTAAGTGTTTCGGGGTCTTTAAGGTTCAATAACTTATCCTCATGGTATACTTCCGAAGGAAGTTTTGCCTTGAGCTTTGCGAAATCGGCTGCCAACGCTTCTATGACCTCTACAGCGTCACCGCCGGGTTCGCGCATGGCAGCAAGTTCCGAGTCAATCTCATGGATAAAACGCAGGAGGCTGCCCATGGGATTATTGTGTTCCTTCATCTTTTTCAGGTCAACATGAGGTTTTGTCTTCATCTTTATCTTCTCGATCCAGACGCGTCCCCCGCTTTCGTCCGTGGAAGCAGCCCGTATTTCGCTGGTCCATCTATCCGGATTCACCACGAGTTCATGGTGAGCATGGCATCTGCCTGTGATAATGACCCGCAAGGCCAGAGGCCGCTCATCACTATCGCTGATCTTTTTTGTAATCTCAGCCCTCACTCTCCCCACAACCTCATCCGGGCTTTCCGCTCCGGAACTGTCCACATCACAAGAGTCCCAGCGGAGCACGTCCAGATCCAGATGTTCCACCAGAACGCTCCCTTCATCCTCGACTACGACAAAGGTGCAGCCCTTAGGTCCGGTTTCTCTTATATGCCTGCCCTGGATATTGCCTGGGAAGATGATCCAGGGATTTTCGTGCAAGACCTCGCGTCTGTGAACATGGCCCAGCGCCCAGTAGTCATAATTCTTTGAAAGCAGATCATCTACTGTACACGGGGCATAGGGCTCATGCCCTTCCCGGCCGGTAAGACTCGTATGAATGACACCTATATTAAAATAACCTGATCTTGCTTCGGGGTATGCAGATGAAATGTTTTCTGTTACTACTCGCTTTGAAAAACTCTGTCCATGAATGACAACGCCGATATCTTCGATAATTTCGGTTGTCGGCTTTCTGGTAGTGAAATGGTGAACGTTGGAAGGGATATTTTCAAGGGTCTTCGTTATCTGGCTTGTGGCATCATGATTTCCGAAAACAATATAGACCCTTATTCCAGCCTCGCGAAGTTTTGACATTTCCTTAGCAAAGAAAAGGCCTGTGTTATAGTCTTTCCAGTCACCGTCGTACAGATCACCTGCGATGAGCAAGAAATTCACGTTCTCTAAGATGGCCAGGTTCACCAAGTTGCTTAAAGCTTCGCGTGCCGCACAACGAAGCTCGTGGACGGGTGCACCTTCATAGCGTTCGAGACCACGAAGGGGACTGTCAAGGTGAATGTCTGCGGCATGTAAGAACTTAAACACTTCCAGCTCCTGTTCAATATGAAGGCCTGCAAGGAACCATCCCCACTGGGATCTAACCTCATCACAGTCAAGAGGTGCGAAAAGAATGTATCTCTATGGCAGACGATGCCGGGCTGTTAATGGATACGTAAAAACAGACGCTATATCTCAAATCGTCGATACCCACGGACTATGTTATGTTAGCCGAACTACCCCACTATGGCAAGATAATATTCGGAAACGGTTCTAATCACGGGAATTTCATGACACTAAGGATCCCATAGTAGTGTAGCATTTTTACCGAATTTCCTTGTTTCCCCCCCCCTTTTTCTGCTATAGTTTTTTGTGTATTAGCGTCTTTGAAAGATACTGGTAATATTGGGAACAGCGCATGAAAAAGATAATGTATGTAATATATCAACCGTATAAATGGCTCATTTTCGCACCTTATCTGGTGCTATCTACCGTGTTTTTCAGTTGTGTATCTCTTATCCTGATTGCTGTGGCGACCCCTCGCATAGCCAGTTTGGTTGGGGGGGTGCTCTGGGCAAGACTTAACAGCTATCTGACGCCAATCTTTGTGCAGGTTGTGGGAAGGGAAAATATAGATAAGGAAAAGTCTTATGTCATTATAGCCAACCACCAGAGCAATTATGATATCTTAGCATTGTATGGCTGGTTGGGGGTGGACTTTAAATGGGTCATGAAACAAGAGCTAAGAAAGGTTCCATTTCTTGGGATTTGTTGTGAAAAATTGGGCCATATATATATTGATAGATCCAATACCAAGGCAGCTTTAGAATCCATAGCTGCAGCCAGGAAAAAGATTGTAAATGGCACGTCGGTGCTTTTCTTCCCGGAAGGTACCAGAAGCAAGAACCGAAAGCTTGGTCGTTTCAAGAAAGGCGCCTTTAAGATGGCTGTTGATGTTGGGCTTCCAATTCTTCCTGTCACTATTACAGGAACAGCGGATATCTTGCCACCAAAAACTACGAATCTTGTCCCCGGGAAAGTAAAAATGATTATCCACAAACCGATCAGTGTCTCGGGATATGACGATGATAACATCCAGGACCTGATGAAAAAGGCAAGAGAGATAATCGAATCAGAGCTTTGAAAAGAGAGTCAAACTGTACAGTCATGGCGTTTTAATAAAGACAGTCAATCTTTCCGACAAAGTTTCGACCTGTGCAGTTGGTCAGGTTTACCGCTTGCCGGCTACTTATTTCGTTTGCTTGTTATGAACTACAATCTGGCATAAGGTTGTACGTGTAATGGGTGGATATGTCTCTTATGTATATTTGTATGTTGGCCAGGTCCTTACGTATAACAAGCAAACGAAGCAAGAAGCCGGCTCTTAACGCAATCCTGTTTTAACTGAATCATAGGAGACACTTCAAGACACTAGGTTTGTGTAACTGCACAGGCCATAATTTTGATAAATGTATCCGACACCCACAAAATACGACCATCTAATATTTGGATTCATTCCACTTTTTCTGTTGCAGGACATCTCCCCATGGAATCCTTCGTACCAAGTATATCGAACATTAACATCCCATATCAATGCATCAAGGTTTGCATCACTCTTTGAGTATATGTCGAGGCTGTCTTGGGTCGCTTCCTGAAGACCCTCTAAGTATCAAATCCCCCAATCAGAATCCTTCATCTTTCCAGCGTCATTACTGCTGAATACTGTTTACCCCGACACTTTCAAATTTTTCGTCTTGCCACAGGCACTCAATTTCCATTTCCGTGCGAACTCAATACTCCCTTCCACCGAACCTATATACACATCCAGGGGAAACTCCATTTCACCTTTTCGTGCTATGGTTTTGCCTGAAGAGATGTTGACTGTTTCCGAGCCCGGTGGCGGCCGAGTCGAGTCGATATGTTGACAAATCGTCAAAAATATGGCGGGAAATAGATTGTACTCAAAGGGTCGGCCAATTAGAATTGCTGCTTTTGCGCATTTGGGTTGACATACAAGCTCATGTGTATTAAATTAAAATTAAAAATTGTTAAGAGACACATACCTTGCCAGATATAAGGCAGGTGTAACCAATTAATTCTTTTAAAGTTGTGGAATCAATTACGAGTTATAAGGAGATGCATCATGTCTGATAAGTTGATCGTTGCGATACCTTCAAATGAACCTGGAGGTCTGGGATCTGAATTAGCGGGCCATTTTGGTCACTGTGGGGTTTTCACCCTGGTTACCCTTGAGGACGGGAAGGTGGGGGATGTCTCTATTCTGGCCAATGTCCCTCACGAGCAAGGTGGATGCATGGCGCCTGTTAACCATTTGGCTCAAAACGGAGTTAGGTTACTCGTGGCCGGAGGCATGGGAATGAGGCCGCTGGTTGGTTTTAACTCTGTGGGGATTGAGGTTTTTCATAATAATGGTCTCACCTGTGTCGAGGAGGTCGTGACGGCACTTGTTGAAGGCAGTTTGCCTAGCTTCACGCAGAACAATACTTGCGGGGGTGGGGTTCATGATGAAGGCCCCGGCGGATACGGTAGCCACGGCTAATACATAAGGCGGCCAAATTTGGGATTCTTGATTGCTCCACTCCATTTGCCTCTCAGGCCTTAGGGACGTGGCCGAAATAACTTCCCCATTTGTACATCTCATCTTCAGGCCATCTTTGCCCGATCTTCAAACACAAAATCCTCGAAATAGGCAAAACTATTCCTGTTGTTTTGTATTTTCAGATCGAACAAATCTGACCTAAATCTGAGCGCCAACTTGAGGAAGTTATTTCGGCCACGTCCCTAAGCTGCCATATACCTTCCCGCGGGAAAACCATTGAGGAGGATAGCCATGCCAATATTTGATTATATTTGT
>DAOWME010000032.1 GCA_030643245.1 Deltaproteobacteria bacterium | reverse complement strand
CTTCAGGTACCATCCCCAGGTAAAGGATGAGGTCTTGAGGGAGTGTTTTGAGTGCATCAGGCATGGGCTTGGTTATCCCAACATGCGGAATGACTCTGTCTTGATCCCCAACGCCATGTACTGGCACGGTCATCCCCTTGAAGAGGCGAGGCAGTGGGTAAACCAGGCGTGCATGTCTCCATGTCCCACCACAAAGTACGGTTCCCAGCCCTTCAGGATGGCGGCATGCGCCGGGAACACCTCCAAGTTCATAGAATACACCCTCCATAACGGGTACGATCACATAGTGAACATGCAGATGGGGCCTAAGACGGGTGATCCTCGCGACTTTAAGGACTTCGAGGAGCTCTACCAGGCCTGGGTCAAGCAGATGGAATGGATGATGAACCTGCTGGTACGGTCGGTGAACCTGGGGAGGTCCAAAGACCCGGAATTCTATTCAAGACCGGTCCTGTCCGCCTTTTACGAACGTGCTGTGGAGACTGGGCTGGATGCATGTGATCCTGATAACGGGGAACGGGGCAACACCTGGTTTACCGGTTTCACATGGGTCGAAAATATAGACAGCCTCGCCGCCATCAAGAAGCTCATCTATGATGAGAAGAAATACACGATGGATCAGCTAATAGAGGGTCTCATGGCGAACTGGGAAGGCTATGAAGAGATGAGGATGGACTTTGTGCAGAACGCGCCCAAGTGGGGCAATGACGACGACTACGTTGACGACATCATGCTTCGCTGTCTGCGGGAGGTTGCAAGGCACTCGAAAGAGGTGAAGTGCGCCTCAGGTAACAACATACCGATGCTTCCCGAGAACGTGAGCGGGAACATACTCTTTGCTAACGTAGTTGGTGCATTGCCGAGTGGCCGCAGGTTGGGTGATGCTCTTTACGACGGCGGCATCTCACCGGGTCCGGGATTGGACAAGAAGGGTCCCACAGCGGTTCTCAAGTCTTGCGGCAAGATCGACCACATTGGTGATGGAAGGGCATTTCTTTTGAATCAGCGGCTTTCACCGACTCAGTTGGCCGGTGAGAAGGGCTATCAGCTCTGGAAGGCCTATATGAAGACCTGGGCCGATCTGGGTATGGACCACGTGCAGTTCAACATGGTGGATGATGCGACCTTGCGGGCTGCCCAGCGCGATCCTGAGAAATTTCAGGAGGTGATCGTGAGGGTGGCGGGTTACAGCGCTCACTTCGTGGATATCAGCCGTAAGACCCAGGACAGTATTATCCAGAGGACGATTCAGGGATTGGGTTAATTAAAACCATTGTGCCCGATAGAGGAGGGTTGCCTCCATATCGGTGACGATGTATGACCCCGGCCTTCATGCGGAGGCCGGGGTTAAAACATGTCATTTAGTCCTTCATGATCACATCGTACTGCCAGCCAAGGATTCCCCCCTCCTCCAGGAAGGCAACATCCTTTATCCCCCTTTTAGCGCAAGGTGATTTTTTTCTTGCTTCTTATATCGGAATTCCAGTTAAATCCAACAGCAATTCTAATTATCGTTAACCCTTCGATGATAATGGCATGATTTTTGCTGTCGGCGGTTGCTTAGGGACGGGGACGAAATAACTTCCTCAAGTTGGCGCTCAGATTTAGGTTAGATTTGTTCGATTTGAAAACGCAAAACCGCAGGAATAGTCGAACTATTTTGAGGATTTTGTGTTTGAAGATCGGGCAAAGATGGCCTGAAGATGAGATGCACAAATGGGGAAATTATTTCGTCCCTGTCCCTAATATTGTCGTTTGTAACAAGTAACAGAAAATGAGTACCCAGCAAGTAAACCATCTGTGTCCGCTGAATTATGGCAAGCCTTTTAAAGACAATGGGTCTTTCGCCATCGGCGGTTACTTATTCCGTCGGTTCTTTCAAGGGAAGAGCTAATAGAGCAGTGAATGCCCAGAAACATGATGCTGTGATGAAAGCTATGCGATAATCTCCAAATCTGTCGAAAATGAAACCCGCGAACAGGGGCCCCGTAGTTCCGCTTATCACACCGGTGAATAACTGGATGCCTACGAGTGTGGACAAGGGTTTGAGTCCGAAGAAATCAGCGAGAAGCCCAGGGAGCATGGGGGTCTGACCTCCGTAGAAGAAACCGTAGAATATCACAAAGAGAAACAGCATCCACGGGCTTTTTACTCCGACAAGCCAGAGAAGCGCCAATGCGTTGGCCGTGCCACAGATGATAAATCCCTTTCTATAGCCTATCCTCTCCCCAATATGCCCTCCAACGATCCTGCCGGGAATGCTGGAGAGCCCGACCAGAAACCATGCCGTTGCCGCCTGGACTTCTGTTATGCCTGTATCCGTGGCAAAATTTATCAGATGCACGGCGACAATCATCAAGGCAAAGAGGTGACAAACATGCATGGCACATATCTGCCAGAAACACAACCCCCTAACAGCCCTTGTGACCTCCCACCCCTCCAGACCTGTATACGCGGTCAGATTATGCTCCATGCCATAGGGCTTCAGTCCCTTTTCGTGTGGATTGCCCACAATGATCCATGTGGCAAAAGCGAGTACCAGCCATATCCCTGATCCTAAAATAAGATAAGTGGTCCTCCAGCCAAAACTGGATATGAGAAGACTGCTAAGGGGGGAAAGACCATAACCGACGCCCACCCCGCTGGCAACAATCCCCAAAGCCAATCCCCGCTTTTTTACAAACCACCGCTGAACCGTAGCCGCAGGTAAGGACCATATTATGCCTGAGCCCATGGAAGCAAGTCCGTAAAAAGCATAGAATTGCGCAGGACTTTGAACACGGCTGAGGAGGATGGTCCCTATGCTCAGAAGGGTCGCGCCGCCAATAAGAGGCAGTTTTGGGCCCCACCTATCGGTCAGCCAGCCTATTATTAAGCTGGAGATCGGGAAGAAGAACCAGTGCAAGGAATGGATCGTGGATGTTAATCCACGACTCCAGCCGAATTCCATCTGCAAATGTTTGAAAAAAACGCCAAAGGTGTAGAAGATGCCGTAACTAAAGCAACACAGGAAACAGGCGAGCACAATGGCCCACCCATAGTGAAACTTCCTTCCGATCATTTCTCCTCCTTTCAAAGTGCCGCATCGTAACATAAAATGGCGGCAACGCCAACTATAACATCTTGTGGGTATTTAAAAAAAACCACCATTTGGCATCTTTCATTCAACTTCAAAAGTAGTTTACACTTTTCCTAACTTGTGCAGTTACACAAAAAGTTACAAGTGCCTAAAGTTAATTTATTCTGCTTAGGGCCGGGGACGAAATAAGCAGCCGGCAAGCGGTAAACCTGCCCAACCGCACAGGTCGAAAAATGTCATTGCATTCTGTTTGAAAAGCCTATATAATCGGTATCTATATGAGTTACGGGTTGGAAAACCCAGTCATTCTAGCCCACTCAGTAGAGTCCTACTGATGTTGAGTTACGCAGTTGCCCCCCCTTTTAAAAAAGAGCGGGTGTTCTAGGGAGCTTTGTGACTGTAAATATCCCGGGGATATATATCTATAAAGATGTTATAAGTGCAACACCATTTCTCCATAGACGGGAGGAAAACCTTCAAAGACAGGGGTTGTTAGATGCCAGAGAATGTCGTACTTGAAACAAATTTTAAAGGCCCAAAGCTTTTGGGAAGGGGGAAGGTAAGAGACATCTACACGCTAGGTAACACCCTAGTGATAGTGGCAACAGACAGGATATCCGCTTTTGATGTGGTCATGGGAGATGGAATCCCCGGTAAAGGAAGGATCTTGACCCAGATATCCAAATACTGGTTCGAAGTCATGGGGGGTATAATAACCAACCATCTGGTATCGACTGATGTTAGAGATCTCCCTCAAGAATATCATGAGTATGACAGCATCTTGGAAGGGAGAAGTATGCTGGTTAAGAAAGCGACACCTCTCTCCGTAGAATGCATTGTCCGTGGGTACCTGGCAGGTTCTGCATGGAAAGAGTATCACCAAAGAGGGGCTGTCTGTGGCATGAGTCTCCCAGGAGGGCTTGTAGAATCTTCCAGGCTAACGAACCCCGTCTTTACGCCATCTACCAAGGCGATGGATGGTTTTCATGATGAGAACATAACCATAGAACGGATGAAGGAAATCATAGGGGACAAACTCGCCGATGATGTAATCAGGATAAGCATGGAAATATATGCTACAGGAAGCCGAATAGCAGAAGAGAAGGGGATAATCATTGCAGACACTAAGTTTGAATTCGGGGTCTGCAATGACAAATTAATGCTGATAGATGAACTCCTGACCCCGGATTCCTCCCGTTTCTGGCCGATGGATGAGTACCAGCCAGGCAAAGCTCAAAAGAGCTTCGACAAACAATTCCTGCGAGACTATCTGATATCAGTGGACTGGGATCAGACCCCCCCTCCTCCTAAGTTGCCAAAAGAGATCATAGAAAAGACCAAGGAGAAGTACCTTGAGGCATCAAGGAGACTGACGAACGAACACTAGTTACAGAAAAGGAGAAAAAAAGACTAGGCCAATGCTTTATTATACCCGGCCAACAGACTCTCCTTCTTTATCCCGTGGTCTATGAAATCCCATGGGAATATTTCGTCGGCGTCTCTTTGCCTGTAGACATAGAAGTCGGGGTTCACGTCAACCTCTCGGAATGCCCTCTTCCAATCTCCTCCAAATCTGTGGGCCGCGAGGATGATCCTCCCTATCCTCCTGTCTCCCTTACTTAAGAGGGCCTGGATATAAGCCCATTTCGGTATATCGGTAGTAACATTGACGTTCCCTTCCATCTTTAAGGCCTTTCTTATGATCTTCAACCGGTCACCGAGGATCTTTATATCAGCAAGCGGATGCCACTGAAACGGGGTGGCAGGCTTTGGGACGAAACAGTTAACGCTAAGGGTTATTCTCCCAAGGCGTCTATTACCCTTACTTATCTTCAAGACATGATGCTTTATCGTCTTTGTGACACGAACAATCGCTTCAACATCCTCGAGAGTTTCTGTAGGCAAGCCAACCATGAAATAGAGCTTAAGGTTCAAAATATCATTGCCGATCACCGTGTCTACCGCATTGAGGATATCTCTCTCGGTGATCCTCTTATCTATAACCCTCAGTAACCTCTCTGAACCGACTTCCGGTGCGAGGGTAATCGTTTTATGCCCGCTTTCCTTCAGATATTTGACAACCTTGTCACTGAGAGAGTCTGCCCTCAAGGAGGCAACAGAGACCTTTCCGTTATTTGTCACAATCAATTCACACAAGTCGGAAAGTCCGGGGTGGTCTAAAACATCCGCACCTATAAGCCCTATCCTACCGCTCTTATTCAGGCCGTTGTTGGCTGTGCTGCTGAGACTTTCAATCCCCCTCCTGCGATACGGCCGATATGTAAAACTGAGAGTGCAGAATCGACAAGCCCACTTACACCCACGTGTCATCTCCATCAAGAACATATCCCCAAACTCCGTATTGGGAGTGAGGATGACTGAATGCGTCTCGATCTTGTCAATGCATTTTATCCATCTTCTCTTGACCTTCCGGCTGAATCTACCCCTCGGCGTAAAGTCCTTGATCGTACCGTCACTATTATAACTCACACAGTAACACCGTGGGACATAAATACCCGATATGGACGCCATCCTTTCCAGGATCTCGTCCTTCCCGTATCCCTCCTCAACGTCGTTCTTGTACGACTCAATGAACTCCGGAAGAATCTCTTCACCTTCACCAATCACAAAGAGATCAATGAAATTCGAAATGGGCTCCGGATTCAGGGTTGATGCAACACCACCGGCGATGATCAAGGGATGGCCATTGTCCCTCTTTTCCCTTTCCAGGGGTATCTTTGCCAGATCCAGCATCCTCAGGATATTTATGTAATCGTTTTCAAAAGAGATGGAAAATGCAATGATATCAAACTCGTAGAGACGCTTCTGCGATTCCAGGGTAAAGAGGGCGGTTTTGGTATTTATGTACTCTTGATATTCATCTTTTTCAGGGAGGAATACCCTTTCACAAAGAACCTCCGGAAAGCTGTTTAGCCAACAATAGATGGTGTGAAAACCGAGGTTTGACATCCCAACATAGTAGACATTGGGATATGCAATCGCAACGGTTATCTTGCCGCCCCACGATTTTATGATCGCCCCATCTTCTTGAGCAACAGTTTTCCTGGCTTTGTCAATCAGGGCCCAGGACATACTTATTCCCTAAGTTGTCTTCTCAAGAAGGCAGGGACCTCATATCCAACCTCATCTTCGGGAAAATCCGGGATTATCATGCCCAAGCGTGTTATTTCCCTGTCACCGTAATCCTTCCTAATATAAGTTGGAATATCTCGATCCTCGCTCATAACCTTACCGGCAGGTTTTTTAAACTTTGAAACGGCTTTGATGTCATCGTGGGTCTCCTCTGTGCCGTTGCTGAAACCGGTAGCAATAACAGTGACACGTAAGTCGTCTTCCATAAGTTCATCAATTACTGCTCCGAAGATTATATTAGCATCTTCATGTGCTTGTTCTTGGATCAATATGGACGCTTCATTTATCTCATGCAAAGCCAAGTCTGTCCCTCCGGTAATGTTGATGAGAATCCCTTTAGCTCCCTCTATGGTTAAATCTTGCAGGAGAGGACTGGATATGGCATCCTGGGCAGCCTGTACCGCGCGATTCTCACTATTAGAGGATCCTGTTCCCATGAGGGCCATCCCCCTTTCCGACATTATTGTCTTAACATCAGCAAAATCCAGATTAATGAGACCACTTACAGTGATAAGATCGGAGATACCCTTCACGGCGTATAGTAAAACCTCATCAGCTATATGGAATGCATCGATGAGTGAAGTGTTCTTTCCGGTGATTGAGAGAAGTCTCTGATTGGGTATAGTAATCAACGTATCCGTCACCTTCTCCAATTCCTTTATTCCTTCTTCTGCCAGCCTCTGGCGCCTTTTTCCTTCAAAGACAAAGGGCTTGGTCACTACGGCTACTGTGAGCGCTCCAACCTCCTTGGAAATCTCAGCCACCACAGGGGCCCCTCCGGTTCCCGTGCCTCCACCCATACCGGCCGTAATAAAAACCATTTCCGTGTCTACCAGCAATTCCTTTATCCTCTCCCTGTCTTCCTCGGCTGCTTTCTTACCAACTTCCGGATCAGCGCCGGCCCCCAGGCCCTTTGTTAGCCTCTCCCCCAGCTGCAGCCTCAATGAAGTATCAGATCTCTTTAGGGCCTGGGCATCCGTATTGGTGGCAACAAAGTCAACCCCTTCCAGCTTCGATTGAATCATGGTGTTTACAGCGTTACATCCAGCACCCCCAACTCCAAATACCTTGATTCTAGCCGGTTGTTTTGTGTTTTCATCGATTTCAAACATTAGTAGTGCACCTCCTTATTTGTTTTTAAAATACCTCTTCAAACCACCTCTTCACTCTACCGGAAAGCCTGGCGAATCTGTTACTGTCTTTCCCTGTAAATCCCCGTCCATTCCGGTTTTTGCTACCATAGAGAACCAACCCTACCCCCGTACTGTACATGGGGTTGCTTACCACATCGACCAATCCACCAATCCCGGTGGGATAACCTATTCTCACTGGAAGATCAAACATCCTTTCCCCAAGCTCGGACAAGCCTTCCAGTAATGCGGTGCCCCCTGTCATGACTATGCCTGACGCAATCAACCCCTCACAATTCGACTTGGTCAATTCCCTTCTAACCAGTGAGAGAATCTCTTCCACCCGAGGCCCAATGATGTCACATAACTGTCGCCGGGGATACATCCCTGGCGCCCTCCCTCCAACGCCGGGAACTTCTATTGTCTCATCCTTGTTAACCATAGACGAAAATGCGCATCCGTACATCTTCTTGATCTTTTCCGCGCTAACAGTAGGAGTCCTCAAGCCTATGGCTATATCACCGGTAATGTGATTCCCTCCTAATGCCAATACGGATGTGTGTTTAATACTCCCATTTGAAAAGATAGCAATATCTGTCGTACCCCCGCCAATATCCATCAGTAGAACGCCCAGTTCTTTTTCGTCCGAGCTCAGGATTGCCTCGCTGGAGGCCAGCTGCTCCAGGACAATTTCAGAGACATCCAGACCTGTCCTTTCAGCGCACTTGATAATATTCTGTGATGAAGTCGTTGCGCCGGTTACAATATGAACCCTGGTCTCCAATCTCACACCGATCATCCCAATGGGTTCTTGTATGCCATCCTGGTCATCCACAATAAACTCCTGGGGCAAGACATGGATGACCTCCCTGTCCAGCGGGATAGCAACCGCTTTGGCTTGGTCTATGACCTTCTTGACATCCCCTCTTCTTACCTCTCTTTCCTTGATGGGAACGATTCCCTGGCTATTGAGCCCCTGTATATGGTTACCTGAAATCCCTGTATAGGCAGAATCAATTTCCAGGCCTGCCATCAACTCAGCTTCCTCAATTGTTTTCTTCAAAGAGGTCACTGTACTCTCGATATTTACGATGACCCCCTTCCGGAGTCCCACTGACGGATGAGAACCGATCCCAACAATGTCAACATCTCCGTTGTTTATTTCACCGACAACGGCACAGGTCTTTGTGGTACCCACGTCCAAACCGACCACTATATTGTTCTGCATGCTACCCATTGTTTTTACCTCCTCCTACCTCCCCCTCAAGGCCACCAGGGTCTGTGACGATTTTGTCTTGTACAATTTCACATAGACCTTTTTACCGTAGCTTAGGTTGATGTATTCTGCCTTTTCACGTTTTTTCTCAAGGTCAGCCATTATCTTTTTAAGATTATTCAGCTTCTCTGTATAATCACCAAACCCTAACTTCACCTGGGTTGCGTCCTTCACCGTGAATAGGGTCAAGCCGGCACGAGGATCCATATGGATCTCCGATATCTCTTTGGTGCCCATGACCTTTCCTTTAGTGGCCACATAGAGAATGCTCAAGGCCTTTTCGATAAGCCTTTTGGAGACACTCTCATTATTTGCCGGATCTTCAGACTCCAGCCCCGTCAGGACAGGGATATCGAAGAAATCCTCAGGACCTACCTCCTTGAAGATGAAGCCTTTTTTGTCCACCAGGTATAGTCGGTCTAAGTTAATCATGACAGCGGGGGTCCTCTCAATGATGTCAATAACTATCTTCCGGGGCAATCTTCGTTTCACCATGGCCTGTTCCACCCAAGGGTGCTGTTCTATTCTTTTACTGATATCTTTGAGACCCACGGCAAGTATATTACTTCCGATGTCAATCCTTGCCAGGTTCAGGACCTCTATCTTAGAAAGCTTTTTCTCCCCGTTCACAATGATTTCCCGGACTCGGAAATAGGGGGATGTATAGAGATATCCGAAGAAGATATAGGCAAACAGCCCTACTCCACCGACCAAAAACACAAGGACACTCACCTTGGATAACCATAAAAGCAGACCAGGGTGTTCTCTCTCATTCTTACCATTACGCCGGTCACCCAATTTACCTTTCTTTACCTTTTTCGTTCCTAGACTCTTCATCCTAAACACCCTCCGTGTAAAAGACACATTGGTTGTCGGTTATAAGTGCAGCTTGGCGCTTTTCAGAATCTCTTCCACCAAACTGTCAAAACTGAACCCGGCATGACCGGCGGCCTTTGGCAGCAAGCTTGTATGTGTCATGCCAGGAACGGTATTAATCTCAAGTATACTGTGCTCAACTATATCGAAGTCTCCTTTTGAGGTCAGGATCATGTCCACTCTCGCTGCCCCATGGCAACCTATAGCTCGATAAGTCTTCAATCCAAGACCTTGCGCCTCAAGTGACTGGTTTCGTGTCAACCGGGGAGGTAAAATATACTCCGTCATCCCACTGGTGTATTTTGATTTGTAATCATAGAATCCGCTGCTGGGGATAATCTCAATTACTGGAAGGGGTTGCCCGTTCAAAATCCCCACAGTAATCTCTGATCCGTCGATAAATTCCTCTATCATTACGTGGCTACCGGACCTGCCTGCTTCTTCAATAGCATCTGCCAATCCCTCCCTCTCTTCCACTACGCTTACCCCGATAGTCGACCCCTCCGATACCGGCTTCACCACCACCGGGAATCCGAGTCTTGTTCTCTCTTTCAGCTCTTTCAAACCACTCACAACCTCAAACCTCGGAGTTGGGAGTTTGTGGAAGTTCAGAACTCTTTTGGTCATAGGTTTGTCCATAGCCAGGGCACTGGCCAGCACTCCGGATCCAGTGTAAGGAATCCCCATAATCTCCAGCATACCCTGGATAGTGCCGTCCTCTCCCCACCTCCCGTGAAGTGCGATAAAGGCCACGTCAATCCTCTCCTCAGTTATACTCTGTGCGACGTCCCTGCCCACATCCACGGAGCAAGCATTGTAGCCCATCTCTATCAGGGCGGAAAGCACAGCATTACCGGTCAATAACGAGATCTCTCGTTCCGCCGATAATCCTCCCATAAGTACACCGATCTTCTTCCGCTTCCACATAATCTTATTCTTCACCGATTATTTTGACTTCCGGCTCTAATACCAATCCCGTTTCTCTATATACGCTGTCCCGGATTTCTTTCATTAAGCCCAGCACATCGCTTGCAGTTGCATTTCCCAGGTTCAGAATAAAATTCCCATGGCGTTCCGAAACCATAGCCCCCCCTATTCGCATCCCTTTCAACCCGGCCTCATCAATCAGTTTCCCGGCCGGGATACCTTTGGGGTTTTTAAATATAGAGCCCGCATTCGGCAAATCCAGGGGCTGCGTCTCCTTTCTTCTGCCCAGTATGGCCTGTACCCTCTCTGAAATGTGTGACCTGTTGTCCGGTTTCAACCTAAAGATCGCGCTCAAAATAATGGAACCACTGGCCAGTTTTAAGTTCCTGTATGAGAAGTCCGAGTCTTCCCTTCTCTTAACACTAACCCCTCCAGTGCGGTTCAAAATAGTCATTAAGAGGGTTACATCTTTTAACTCTCCAAGGCTGCCACCTGCATTCATAACTAGACCGCCACCCACTGTTCCTGGGATTCCGGCAGCGAATTCCAGGCCGGAAAGGCCACAATCTATGGAGAGCCTGATCAAGCTAACGAGTGGTGCAAAAGCCTCTGCAAACAGGAGCTTGGATTGGCCTCCCCCCACTTTTTCGATGTGTCTAAAGCTGTCGGATAAGCTTATTACAACAGTTCGAATCCCCCCATCTCTAACCAAAAGGTTGGTCCCATTGCCCAGGATAAAATATGGTAGACGTTCTCCGTTTAAGTACTTGATTGTCCGTGTCACATCGTCTGTATCCTCAGGAAACACGATAACATCAGCCGGTCCACCTATCCCCAGGGATGTATACTCCTGCATGGGTTGATTTAGAAGGATATTCCCTTTTACTACCCTCCTCAGTTCCTTTACCTGTTTCTCAGATATCAACTTCTCTTCATCCTTCAATATGTCGAAACTGTTCACAGCAGCTCAAGCACTATCTCGTTTCAGCCTGTTTATCAGCGCATCTCCAACCTTATATATATCCCCTGCCCCCAGGGTGATTACCATGTCACCCGCTTTGAGTATTTCTTCCAGACGGGAAGGGATCGCGTCTTTATCCGAAATGTATGATACATGCTTGTGGCCGTGTTCTCTAATTCCGTTCACCAAGGTCTTTGCATTTACACCGGGTATCGGGTCTTCACCGGCAGGGTATATCTCTGTAATTATCAAGACATCCGCTTGATAGAATGCGACCAGAAAATCTTCATACAGATCCTTGGTACGAGTGAACCTGTGAGGTTGGAAGACGGCGACTATCCTACTTCCCCACCCGTTCTTCGCGGCACCCAGCGTGACGTTGATCTCCACCGGATGGTGAGCATAGTCGTCTACAATCAAGATATTGTTGACATCCGCCTTTATTTGGAATCTTCGCTGGATACCGCTAAATCTGTCAAGGCCCTCCCGGATAGTCTCAAAATTCAGGTCCAGTTCAATGGCAGCGGCTATGGTGGCCAAGGCATTATAGACATTGTGAACGCCAGGCATTTGAAGTTCGATATTGCCGAGCGCCTCACCACGGTACAAAACACCAAAGGAGGTCTTTGATTTTGCAAATGCCAGGTCTATTGCCTGGACGTCTGCCTGGCTCGTCAGCCCATATGTCACATATCTCTTCCTTATCTGTGGGATTAAGTTCTGAATATTATTGTGATCAAGACATACAATCGCGAGACCGTAAAAGGGCACCTTATTGATAAAGTCCAGATAAGCCTTCTTCACGTCTTCCATATCCCGGTAATGATCCATATGCTCTTGATCGATGTTCGTAACAACTGCGATGGTCGGAGAGAGCTTCAAGAAAGACCCGTCACTCTCATCCGCTTCGGCTACCAGAAACTCTCCCTGCCCGAGTTTAGCATTGGTACCTATGCTGTTCAGCTTCCCTCCGATAATCACCGTTGGGTCTACCCTTCCATGGGCAAGGACGGTTGCTATCATGGATGTTGTCGTGGTTTTCCCGTGAGTGCCTGACACAGCTATGCCATATTTCATCCTCATCAGCTCTGCAAGCATCTCTGCCCTGGGGATAACAGGGATGAGCCTTTCTTCCGCTTCCATTACTTCGGGATTGTCGGGTCTTACCGCTGAAGATGTCACCACCACATCCACATCCTCCAGGTTATTCTTGCTATGTCCGCAACTTATAACAGCCCCGAAGCGACCCAACCGTCTGGTAATCTCCGACTCCCGGATGTCCGACCCACTGACAATATACCCTAAATTCAATAAAACCTCGGCAATACCGCTCATCCCAATACCACCGATTCCCACAAAATGAATACGTTTTATCTTCCTGTACACGAGCCTCCCCTAGTTCCTACCCAAAAGCTCGTAACAACTTTCAACTATTGCCTTTGAAGCCCCGGGTCTACCCAGTCTGGATGCCTCGGCCCCCATCTTGGAAAGAGTGTTTGAATCAGCGATCATTCCCATTACAATCTCAGCCAGATTTTTACCGTTGAGGTCCCCATTCAAAACCATCCTGGCAGCCCCCCTATCCGACAATACCCTTGCATTGACCTCCTGGTGGTTGTTGGCCGCAAAAGGATAAGGAACCAATACCGACGCCTTGCCACAGGCTGTAAGTTCAGAAATGGTCGTAGCTCCCGCCCTGCATATGACCAGATCTGCGTCCCTGTATGCTGCCGCCATATCGTCGATGAACCTTGCTATTTCCGAGTCAAAGGCCTTTTCTCCATATTCCCGGCAAACCCACTGATAATCTGCTTCCCCTGTCTGGTGTATTATCTTCAGGGAATCTTTCATGGGCATAAGATGGTCCAGGGCAGCCAACATATTCTCATTCATAGAATGGGCGCCTTGACTGCCACCAAGGAGAAGTATCGTAAATTTCCCATTCTGTGCTTTACGTTTTGGAAAACTCTCGATGAGTTCTCTTCTGACCGGGTTGCCCGTGAATCTGGTTTTCTTCATAGATGGAAAATATTTGGTTTCTGCGAATGACACAAATATCCTGTTCACAAACCTGGCCAAAACCCTATTGGACGTCCCGGGGATGGTGTTTTGTTCACAGATTGCGGTCTTGATCCCTGTCAACAGAACTGCAAAGATCACCGGGACAGAGGCATACCCTCCCATGCCGATAACCAGCTCCGGCTTGTGCTCCCTGACAATCAGCGCGGACTGATATAGACTTCCGGGTATCAGGAAAAGATTGTTTATCTTATCCCTCGGGGATTTTCCCTTTAATCCTTTGACATCTATGATCCTGAGTTCAAAACCCGCCCTTGGAACCACCTTTGACTCGATACGTCCCTTTGTCCCAACAAATACGCAGACGCTTTTCGGGTCCCTTCTCATGAATTCTTCCGCCAAGGCTATACCAGGGAAGAGATGTCCCCCTGTACCCCCACCAGCGATCAAAACCCTCATCCGATTATCCTTAATTGCTCGAAATCCTACGATCCGAGTGGTCAGAGAAATTCATATAAACTACTTTTCAGTTTTTACGAAGGATGCTCTTGTCCCCTTTTTGATCTTCGAGTCTTTGAGGATATGTTAAGTAGGATACCGAGACCTGTAAAGTTGGTCAATAAAGATGACCCTCCATAGCTTACGAAGGGAAGCGTGATACCTTTTGTCGGCAAAAGTCCCATAGTGACCCCCATATGTATGGTTGCTTGCAGGCCCACCATCGTTGTTATACCCAGAGCCAGGTAAGTACTAAACAGATCCGAAGACTGAATGGCCATCCTGATACCGCGGAAAATGAAAATAAAGAATACGAATAGTACCGCGAGTACTCCGATTAGCCCCAATTCCTCACCGATAACGGAGAAAATGAAATCTGTATGCAGCTCCGGGAGAAAGAATAGCTTCGCTTTTCCATCCCCCAACCCTCGTCCAAGTATCCCCCCTGAACCGAAAGCATACCAGGACTGAATAAGCTGAAAGCCAGAATCCGCATGATACTCCCAGGGATTTAGATATGCCAGTATCCTCTGACGTCTGTAATCGTTATTGGCTATCAAAAAGTAGAGGATTGGTGAGGCCAAGAGTAGGGTCAGGGAAAGGTGGAATATTCGTACGCCGGCGGCAAAAAGTAATATAAGAGCAACAACACCGATGCACACAGCCGTCCCCATATCCGGTTGCTCAACAATTAACGACATTACAATGCCTAAGATTATCAGATGTGGAAGGACCCCCACAGAAAATTTCTTGATATTTCCTTCATTTTTTGCCAGTGAATACGCGAGATAAACGATCAGAGCTATTTTGGCAAATTCGGAAGGCTGGACAGATACCCCCCCCACCTTCAGCCATCTGGTTGCCCCCCCAACCTCAACCCCAATTCCGGGAATCAACACTGCTATAAGAGAAACACAGCTTACCCCCAATATTATATATACAATCTTTCCGTAGAAATGATGGTTTACCTTTGATGCCACAATCATCACAAGTAAACCGACGAATGCAAAGAGTGCCTGTCTTTTCAAAAAGAAGCATCCATCGTGAAACCTATCCGCAGCCAGCACCGCACTGGCGCTATATACCATAATGATGCCAATACAAACCAGCGCCAAGCTGGAAATCAACAATATCTTATCAAACCCGGCCTCTTCCTTCATGCACATCTTTCCCTGTTTGATCCGTTCCGTGTTTCAATGCTCTGACAAACCCCTTAAATGCATCTCCTCTCTCTTCATAATCTCTAAACATATCGTAACTTGAGCAGGCAGGGGAAAATAGAACCACATCTCCATGAGAGGCATTGGAAAACGCCAGTTCTACCGCATCTCTCAATGTATGCGCTTTGAAAGGTCGGGTTAGAGGACCCAAATTCTTGCAAATAGCTTCTCCGGCTTCACCGAAAACAACCAGTGTTTTGACCTTTTCTTTGATCAAATCCTTCAAACTGTCGTATCCTGTCCCCTTGTCTTTCCCCCCGGCGATAAGGATTATCGGTTGATCAAAACTCTCTAAGGACTTCTCTACAGCTCCGATATTGGTTGCCTTTGAATCATTATAGAAGTCCACCTCGCACACTTCCCCCACAAACTCCAAACGATGCGCAAGGCCTTCAAAATTGTTCACGGTCTCTTTGATATCCTCCGACGTACACCCACAAACCTCCGTTGCAGCTATAGCAGCCATGATGTTCTCAACATTATGGGAGCCCTTTATCTTGAATAAGTCCTTGCTGTAATGGTGTGTTTCGTCAAGGATCTCTGAGACAATGGCTTCTCCGCGCAGGTAAACCCCCTTTTCAATCTTATGCTTTTTGCTGAAATAGATCTTTCTCATTTTTTCCAGGGAATCACCCATCTCTAAAACCAACCGGTCATCTGCATTCAAAATGGCAATATCTCCTCCCCTTTGATTTGAGAATATCCTCTTCTTGGCTTTCACATAATCTAGGTAGGAAGGGTATCGATCCAAATGATCAGGTGAGATATTCAACAGCAAGGCGACCTTCGGCCTAAAGGCACTTATACCCTCCAGTTGAAAACTGCTGATCTCTGCCGCCACGTACTCCGCTTCTCTACCGGACCTCACATACTCTATAAGGGGATTGCCGATGTTACCGCCCACAAAGATCTCTTTCCTGGACTTCTTAAATATCTCACCTATTAGGGTTGTGGTGGTGGTCTTTCCGTTTGTCCCCGTAATTGCTATAATAGGGGCATTAATAAAGCCATACGCCAGTTCTATCTCGCTGATAACATCTATGCCATCATCTCTTGCCGCCCTGATGGGTTTGATAGACATGGGTACACCAGGACTCACAACGATCATGTCAGAATCGAGGAAGGTTTCTGTATTGTGCCCTCCTGCCTCAATCTCAATACCCAGGTCCTTCAGTCCCTTTACACCTTCATCCAAAGCATCAATGGGCCTGAAATCGGTAGCCGTTACCGCCCCTCCCCGGTCTCTCAAGAACCGGGCACACACTATACCACTCCTTGCCAACCCAACTACCAAAAATTTCTTAGCCTCTATGGTGATCAAGTTTCTCCCCCGTATCCCGTTAGATTTTTATCTTCCTACTTCTGCCTTATGCCTTCTACCTTATGCCTTTCACCCAGTGTCGGGGGTGCCTATCTCAGTTTCAACGTGCTTATAGCCACGAGCGCCAGAATTATGGCGATAATCCAAAATCTCACAATGATCTTGGGCTCGGCCCAACCCTTTAGCTCAAAGTGATGATGGATGGGGGCCATGCGAAATATCCGTTTCGTTCTCAATTTGTATGACCCCACTTGGAAGATCACGGAAAGGGCCTCAACCACGAATATCCCACCCACAATGGCGAGGAGAACCTCCTGTTTGGTGACTACCGCCACTGTTGCCAATGCCCCACCCAGAGCCAGTGAGCCAACATCTCCCATAAATATCTGTGCCGGATAGGTGTTGTACCAGAGGAATCCCATGCTGGCACCCACTATGGCTCCACAAAAAACTGACAACTCACCGCTCCCCGCTATATAGGGTATCTGTAAATAAGTGGCAAACTTGACGTGACCCACAAAGTAGGAAAAGAGAAGATAAGTAGCACTGGCTATCATAATCGGCCCTATTGCCAACCCATCCAATCCATCCGTCAGATTAACGGCATTCGAAGCGCCAACAACCACAATGATGACAAAGGGAATATAGAACACGCCCAAGTCAGGTGTTATACCTTTGAAAAAGGGAAGACTGAGGATGGTGTTGAAGTCCGAATAACTATAGAGAAACCACCCGATAATCAAACCGATGAGTATTTGCCCCCCCATCTTATATCCGGCTTTCAAACCCACAGAGTTTCTCTTTGCCAATTTCTTACAGTCGTCCAGTAACCCGATTAAACCAAACCCCAGGGTACTCAAGAGGGCCACCCATATGTAGGGATTTGTTAGATTTCCCCACAACAAGGTAGAGACAGTCAGGGCAAAGAGGATCAATACCCCTCCCATGGTAGGCGTACCACTCTTCTGAAGATGGGAAGCAGGACCATCTCCTCGTATTTGCTGGCCGATTTCAAGGGAACTCACTTTCCTGATGAACCAGGGGGCCAAAAAAAAACTTATGAGCAACCCTGTCAAAACCGCGTAGATGGTTCTGAAGGTAATGTACTTGAAGACATTTAGAAACGCGTATGTAGTATGAAGGGGATACAGTAAGTGGAACAGCATAGTCAATACCCTTGTTAAGGAAGTTAGGGACGAGGCTGAAATAACTTCCTCAAGTTGGCGCTCAGATTTAGGTTAGATTTGTTCGATCTGAAAGCGCAAAACCGCAGGAATAGTCCGACCTATTTCGAGGATTTTGTGCTTGAAGATCGGTCAAAGCCAGATTTTGCTCAAGATAAACCAGAGCCACAATATCCCGGTCATTGTTAACTTGCATCATATTGATTTTGCGTTGCGTTATGGCAAACGGGTCATCGGAATGGCCAATGGGGAGATGGTATTTGACGGAAGTGGAAAAGATT
>DAOWME010000231.1 GCA_030643245.1 Deltaproteobacteria bacterium | reverse complement strand
TGTATGATACGATATGTTCTTAATCTGGATTCCCGCCTTCGCGGGAATGACGTGGTGAAAGTTTAACGGCAATAAATGTGCCAATTGCTTACTTGGTTCTTTAACTATTTTTCGAAAACTCAAGTATATCCAGATGTAATGTGTTCTATGACAAATCGAATGTGATAATTTTCTAGAACCACTCACCACAAACAGCTCGAGTTATTGAAAAGATGCGACCTGTGCAGGTGGTCAAGTTTACCGCTTGCCGCCTACTTGCTTCGTTTGCTTCTTATGAACTACAGTCTTGCATAAGGCTGAATGTGTAATGGGATGAAAAGTCTCGTATGTCTATTTTCGGCCGGCATTAACCCCTTTCAGCTTTTTCTCTTAATTCGTTCAATTTGTTCAATGCATCTAAAGGTGTCATGGTAGATATATCAAGCATCCTCAACTCTTCTCGCAAGCGATCTCTGTCCTGGTCGAATAGGCTTAATTGATGACCCTCCTTCCGATCTCTTCGACGTTTTGAAGGGGTAACTTCAGCTATCCCACCCTCGTTTAGCCCCCCGTTTTCCAGATTCGCCAGGATTTCCTTAGCGCGATCAATAACCTCATTGGGGAGTCCCGCCAGTCTGGCAACCTGAATGCCATAACTCCTACTGGTTCCTCCCTCTATAAGCTTTCTCAAGAATATGATCCGATCGTTCCATTCCTTAACTGCAATATTATAGTTTTCAACCCGGTTCTTTGTCCCAGCCAATGCTGTCAGTTCGTGGTAATGCGTGGCGAAAAGAGTTTTTGCCCCAAGCTCCGGCTGGTCATGTATGTACTCAGCTACGGCCCATGCAATACTCACTCCATCAAAAGTACTCGTGCCTCTTCCAATCTCATCCAGAATTATCAAACTTCTGTTTGTAGCATCCCGCAGTATGCTTGCAGTCTCTTTCATCTCCACCATAAATGTGCTTTCACCCTTTGCCAGGTTATCCAAGGCTCCCGCACGGGTAAATATCCTGTCAACAAGACCGATTGTGGCCTCTTTTGCCGGGACAAAACTCCCCATTTGTGCCAGCAGTACAATAAGCGCCACCTGCCTCATTATTGTAGATTTCCCGGCCATATTAGGACCGGTGATTATTATTAGTTGATTCTCTTCACAGTCAAGCTTCATGTCATTAGGGACAAACCTCTCCTCTAAGTTCATCCGCTCGATTACCGGATGCCTGCCGTCGGTGATAAGAATTCTGCCTCCCTCATTGATGTCGGGTTTAACATAATTGTATCTGTCTGCCACCTCAGCCATGGAAAGCAATACATCGAGTTCTGCCATCAATGAAGCCGTAGACTGGACACGCTCGGTCTCCATCGATATTTGCCTCCTAATCTGGTCGAACAATTGTAATTCCAATTCAACTTTCTTATCCTCTGCTTCGAGGACAGTGGACTCATATTCCTTCAATTCCTGGGTAATGTATCTTTCAGCGTTCACCAGGGTCTGTTTCCTCACGTAGTCTTCAGGTACCAGGTCCAAATTCGTCTTCGTGACTTCAATGTAATATCCAAAGACCTTGTTGAAGCTAACCTTCAGAGAGTTAATCCCGGTTCTCTTTCTCTCCTTGGCCTCCAAACAGGCAATCCAACCCTTTCCTTCTCTGGAGATCTTCCTCACCCCATCAAGGGTCTCGTCATATCCCTCCTTGATTAATCCTCCTTCCCTGATAGTAAATGGCGGGTCCTCTGTGATGGATTCGTCTATAAGGTTATAGATGTCCGTCAACTCGTCCAACTGAGAAAAGATCTTTTCAGCAAGGGTTGAACTCAATTTCCCAAGTTGCACTTTAATCCATGGGAGCTTCCCGGTAGATATCTTTAGTCGAATCAAATCTCTGGCGTTGACACGAGCCAAAGAGATTTTACTGATAATCCTTTCTAGATCATGTACCTCCTTCAGGAGGTCCCTCAGGTCTCTTCGTTCTATAGCCTTCTCTTTTAGTTCTGAAACTGCATTGAGTCTTTCCCTTATTTTTCCGTAGCTTAGAAGTGGATAGTTCAACCAGTTTCTTATCTTTCGTCCCCCCATGGCCGTTACTGTTTGGTCTAGTATGCCGATCAGGGAACCGCTCGTGGATCTGTCCCGCATCGTATGAAAAATCTCAAGGTTTCTCTGGGTTGGTTCATCCAAAATCATATAATCATGAACCTGATAAAGGATCAAGCGGTTAATGTGATTGAGGTCCGTTTTTTGGGTAGCCCTGATGTAATGTACTATGCTACCCGCAGCCTTAACAGCCTCTCTTATGCCATCCAAGTCGAGACCTTCAAGAGAACTTTTCCCTACCTGTTCAGATAGCAACTTAAAGGATTTTCTAAAATCAAATATCTTATCATCAAGGTAAGTCAATGCATATTTCTTCGTTGATTCAAGAAGTATCCGGAGAGGGTCTTGTTCATCGAAAGACCTCGGGGCAAGAACCTCCCTCGGACCGATCCTTATGACCTCTTCCATCAATGCGCGGCGGTCACGCAACTCACTGGCCTTAAACTCTCCTGTGGACAGGTCCAGGGAAGCAATACCCCAACTTTTCTTGTTGGCAGAGACACTCACCAGGAAATTGTTCTCAGTGGCTTCAAGGGTATCTGTATCGACTACCAATCCAGGCGTAACAACCCTGGTGACTTCCCTCTTGACGATACCCTTTGCCTTCTTGGGGTCTTCCACCTGTTCACAGACAGCCACCTTATAACCTTGTCCAACTAATTTTGATATGTACGGCGAGACCGCATGATGAGGAACACCACATAGAGGGACACTATTCTCCTTGTTTTTGTCCCGTGAGGTAAGGGTGATACCCAAAACCCCTGATGCGATCTCCGCATCTTCAAAGAACATCTCATAGAAATCACCCATTCGGAAAAAGAGGATGGCATCTTGGTGTGCCTCCTTAATTTCCAAATACTGTTTCAACATTGGTGTAAGGTTTGACATGGTATGATTATGTTATTGAGGCGTTAGATTCCAATTCCTTTGGAATGATTGTGTCCCACTTCAGGCACTGGGGACATTTCCATTGGACATTCTCTGATTCAAAACCGCAATTCTGGCATCTAAATCGTTTATCCGGCATATCCAGTCTCTTCAGGAGGTCTTCATATTCAAGGGCCAGCTCATCATCCCTCCCATGTTCGATGAGAATCTTTCCTAGCTTTTTCCTTGCCTCCATTGATCCGGGATTAATTCTTATTACAGAACGAAGTTCCTTAATTGCCGCTTCAATCTTTCCGCCCTTGCCCAGACATTCAGCCAGGGCAAGATGTATGTAAGAATTGTCTCTACTTTCCATAGAGCTTTTTCTCAGGAAGTGCTCAAAGTCGTCCGGCTTGTTTTTCTCGTAGTAAGCTCTCTCAAGTCTGTCATATACGAGGTGGGTTAAAGGCGGGTTGATCTTCATAACCCTCTTCCAGATGGAAATGGCCTTCGCATAGTTCTTTTGAGAAAGGTACAGATCTCCCATATGGAGGAGAACATCTATGCAATTGGGGTCCAACGAGATGGCCTTTTTGAACAACCTCTTTGCCGAGTTTGGGTCATTGCCGGCAAAAAAGGATTTCCCAAACTCTGTTCGGAGGTGGGCAAGGATATTGTTGTCCTGTGTCTTTCGCAGTCTTGATATCCTCTCTTGAACCATGTAGGCCTTTTCCCAGTCCACAACGTCTTCGTAGAGCTCTTCAAGTTGAATATGAGCATCCAACCTGGTGGGGTCATGGTCAATAACATCTTCCAAAGAGGAGATGGCCCGCTTGATGAAGCCGGCCTTTTTGAAGTCCATACCTAGATCGTACATTGCCTGGATCCTGGTCTCTCTGTCAATTGTAGGACGAAGAATTATACTCTCATGTATGCGAATGGCGCGTCCAACTTCACCCTTACTTCTGAATAAGTTTCCCAATGCAATGTATGTCTCGACAGTATCCGAGTTTATCCGAACGGCCTTTATAAACTCCTCTATGGCATGATCGTGGTCGTTTGAAAGGAGATAATTTACACCCTTCAGAAACGCTGTATTCTCTTCTTCCTTTTTGACCTTCGACGCAACAACCCCAGCCCTCGAGAAAAGCCATGCACCGATGGCTAGGCCGACAAAAAGACCGATCAGAACCAAAATGACTGTGAAAAAATAGGGGTTCGAGACAGACGGTTCCATGGTCATATTATCTATTCCTTCCCCTCTTCATCTTGCTTTTCTGATTCCGTGATTGGGAGGTTCCTTAAGGAATTCAATTCTTCTTCTAGTGCATGAACAGTCTTTTTGTAAGCTCTAATCTCATACTTGAGTCGAAACCCGGTAAAAACACCAGCGGCGCCTGCTATGAGAAAACCAACAAGAATAGAGAAAAAGATCAGCAGGTATAGAGGCATCTCCCGGATTAGGGGTCCGTCAAGAAAGTA
>DAOWME010000250.1 GCA_030643245.1 Deltaproteobacteria bacterium | reverse complement strand
TTCCCGAAAGGGTTCCGGCCTGGTAGACAGGCCCGAGCGGGGCCATCTTTTCCATGATTTCCCTTTTGCCTCCAAAAGCCCCCACCGGCAGTCCGCCGCCTATAATCTTTCCCAGGCAGGTTAAATCCGGCGCAACACAGTACAGCTCCTGGGCTCCCCCAAAGGAAACGCGAAATCCGGTAATGACCTCGTCGAATATGAGAATTATACCGTGTTGATCGCAGACCTCCCTCAACCCCTCCAGAAACCCCTCATGAGGCACAATAACACCCATATTTCCTGGTATCGGTTCAACGATGATGGCGGCCATATCATCTTTATATTGTTCTATCACTGCCTTGACCGATGTTAAGTCATTGAAGGGAAGGGTCAGGGTATTCTGCGCGAAATCGGACGGAATACCGGGACTGTCTGGGATCCCCAGGGTGGCGGCGCCTGACCCTGCCTTGACCAGAAGGCTGTCCACGTGACCGTGGTAACATCCTTCAAACTTGACTATCTTGTCCTTGCATGTATAACCCCTGGCAAGCCTGATGGCGCTCATTGTGGCTTCGGTTCCGGAACTGACCATCCTCACAAGCTCAATGGACGGCACTGCCTCCGCCACCATCCTTGCCAGTTCCACTTCGAGGCTGGTGGGCGCGCCAAAGCTCGTTCCCTTTTCTGCTACCTTCTTCAGGGCGGAAATCACCTGGGGATGGGCGTGTCCAAGGACCATGGGCCCCCAGGATCCCACATAGTCTATGTATTCGTTACCATCCACGTCGTATATCTTGGATCCCGCAGCCTTTTCTATGAAGAGGGGGTCGCCTCCAACGGCTTTGTATGCCCTCACAGGGCTATTTACTCCCCCAGGAGTGTACCTCTGGGCTTCTCTGAAAAGATCTTTTGATCTCTTTGTGTTCATGGTTCAAAAATACTCCATACTCGTCTTCTTGAACTCTTCCGTGCTAAACAGGAGTTTGTATTCCTTTAGCCCTGTTCTCTCAGATATCCTTCTTGCTATCTCAAAGCACCCTTCTTTTGTTTTCCCATGAATCATGGCGTAGAGGTTGTACTTCCAAGCCGGCAATGTGCACCTTTCGTAGCAATGGGTCACCTCCTTGAAGGACGCCATTATCGTTCCCGCCCTTTCTACCTCCTTATGGGAGCCCATCCAGACCGACATGGCGTTGGCATTGATACCTAATCTTCTGTGTCTCAGGGTGGCGCCTAAGCGTCTTATGTAGCCGTTGTCTATCAGGTCTTGGATTTTACTCAGGAGGGTCTCTTCCGGGATATCAAGCCTTCGGGCAATCTCCAGGAAGGGCTCGGGCGTTATGGATAGATCTGTCTGGATCTCCCTGATTATCTTCTTGTCAAGGTCGGATAAAAACATAGCTTTTCAAAAAGTCGGCAGTATAATCCCCAATTACACACTAGGGGACGGGGACGAAATAACTTCCCCATTTGTGCATCTCATCTTCAGGCCATCTTTGCCTGATCTTCAAACACAAAATCCTCAAAATAGTTCGACTATTCCTGCGGTTTTGCGTTTTCAGATCAAAAAATCTAACCTAAATCTGAGCGCCAACTTGAGGAAGTTATTTCGTCCCCGTCCCTAGGCATAAGTTCAGATGCTGTTGAAAGAGATGGGCCATGATATAGGGATGAGAATGTTGATTCCGCCCGGATTCAAATAAATGTAAAATTCAACGCATTGGTAATCTTCGCATTAATCTGCGATATATATAAAAAGGGGCACCTGCTCGATACTGGTGCCCCTTTATGAACGCCGGGGAGAATAGACAATACAAACAGATAAGAAGCGCTATCTAGTGTGCTAAACACTCCTTCTGCCAATCAAAGAACGTCTAATCCTCAATCACATCAACACATGTTTCACAACCTATGACCTCTTGAACGAGGAGAAGGATCTTTTTGGATAATAGGATATTGTCAAGGGCATCGGGATCAGTGAGTCCATCGAAAGTCTCAATGATCGCGTGGTCTATGGCCATAATGGATGCGGTCATAAGCATTTCGGGCTTAATATCTTCTGCTGCTATTTTAAGCATGTCAGGCAATATTGGAACAATCCACTCAATCAATTCTATAAACTCTTCTAACGACATTCCAGGAATCATATCAAGGATTCCCTCTATCCACAATTCGCTTATCCCACAATCAACCAGCGCTACCTTCGCTCGTATGATCTTTATCTTTGCACGATTTAGTTCCAGCCTTCCCTTGCTTCGATCAAAGAGCCCAGGCTTTTTAATAAGGACAAACGCAGTGTCCAATTTCTCGATGGCTACATCCGTAAGGTCGCACATTCTGGGACATTCGCAATCAGGCGGGTCCCCATCACTAGCAAGGGCCTGAGCACTAAATCCAACCAGAACCATAATAATACTTAATACCAAACTCATTTGTACTCTTCTACTCTTCATCAACTTCATTGAACGATCTCCTTTTCTTAAAATAATTTATTTGGTAGTTATTAACCGGTTACTCAGGCACACGCTCCTTCCCATCATCAGAAATGTCTCTCCTCGGCAGTCACCCCCTTCCCTAAGCTCTATTTAAGTCCATCCAATGATTTTTTAATAAATACAAATCATCACACATGTCCAAGTTTCGACCAAATTACCTTCCAAACTCCTGAATGTCTTTCACAATAATGCTCACGTGCGGTTATGCGTAATCAGACATTATATACGGTGTAAGCTACTGAGATATTACCTGTAAAGCTTGAAATGAAAGAGTATTAGGTTGATCTATAAGTTTTACATTTTATGAAGAGACTAAAATATTGCAATAAGAATGCCAAAATAATTAAATCAAGTAACCCTATGTACTTACTGGATATTCACATGCAACATAAAAATTTGCAGACTTTTATGTGAAGGAAAATGCATACATAAAAAAGGTTGGAGGGGTGAAGTAATCAATTTAAGTGGTTGTAATAACTATATATTCTTATATGAATGATATAACCTTCACCTCCGACGCAGCACTGACAGATAAGTTAAGGACCGGGATATTGTTTTGATCCTCCCGGTATCTATTGAGCAGGGCGGTGACGATGGTGCCGGGCATCACAGATGCAGAAAAATCCATTCATCATGGGAAGCGAGAAGACATTGATTTTCCAACTTATGATGTAAATAGAATTTGATGAATAAAAAACATATATATATATAAGGAGATTCAGAGATGCCAAGAATTGCCAAGATGATAGATAGTAAAGGGACAGGATATGTTATATCTGAGCGCCAACTTGAGGAATTTACTTCGTCCCCGTCCCTTACCTTTATAATGTGTTCTATGTCAAGACATATTGGACTTCAGATGTAAAATAGTTATCCCTTACTCTGATAGCTCAGTTTTGTACCATAAACAATTAATGATTGTCAATAAAAAGTTCCATCTCCTCCAAGTACATAATCTTGGCTGTTAGTGTCTGCCCCTCAATACCAAGTAATTCACGCTTTGGAGTTTCTAATTCTTATCTAAAATCATATCCTTTAACCACTTCGTCTAAAACCTTATCTGCAATTTCTCTTTTCTTCTTCTTGACAAGTCTCTTCCAGTTTGGGTATTCTCTTTTCAGTTATTTTCTTACAATCGCCTTGATTTCCTTCTTGTGCATGAAAAAGACTCCTCTGATTATGTTCACTGTATTATATTCTACCCTTTATATAAGCTTTTTCATGCTTAATCAACTGTTTTTACACATGTTTTACTATATTTATTTAACACCCTTTTATAACCTAGTGTCCATCCATAAATGGACTTCTTGAGAAAAGGGCACGAGTTGGTTTCCAATT
>DAOWME010000202.1 GCA_030643245.1 Deltaproteobacteria bacterium | reverse complement strand
TCCAAACTCCAGAATGTCTTGCACAATAATGCTCAAGTGAGGTTATGCGTAATTAAACATTATATACGTTATATACGGTATCCTTCATAAAAGCTATAAAATAGTTTATACTTTCTAATAAAAAAAGGTCTCGGCACAGATGAACCAGCCATAATTTCAAAAGTGTAGACTGATGTATGAAGGATGCTTTATATATGGTACGGAGTAAACTATTGAGATATTACCTGTAGAGCTTGAAAGAGAATTAGGTCGACCTATTATTATTTTATAAATTGACTTTTTTACCTGCAATAAGAATGCCAAAATAAATATATCAAGTAACCCTATGTACTTCACTGGATATTCACATGGAGCATAAAAATTTGCAGACTTTTATGTGAAGGAAAATGCATACATAAAAAAGGTGGGAGGGGTGAAGTAAGCAATTTAAGTAGTTGTAATAACAATATATTCTCATGTGAATGAAAAAACCTTCACCTCCGGCGCAGCACTGATAGATAAGTTCTCATCCGAAACCTGAACTCTATCCCCTCCGTTCTTGATACTGTCGAACCTGGTAGAGAAACGCCCCCAACCGGCTCTCCATGTTGGTATTTCCTTGTCCGTCAAAGGCCATGTTGAGGACCGGGATATTGTTTTGATCCTCCCGGTATCTATTGAGCAGGGCGGTGACGATGGTGCCGGGCATGCAGGTGAAGGGCATCACATTTATGATGCCGCTTGCGCCTTTTCTATAGTAATCCACTGCCTTTCCCATACTCAGAGCTGCTTCCCCTTCAACGGAAGAGTCGATATAAGGTCCGGCCCATTTCATTGTCTGTCTGGTGGTGGGCTCCGGGAGGTTTCTTATGGATCCGCCAAAAGCCTTTTCCAATCGATGATCATCCCGTTTTTGAAAGAATTCGGTGAGGCACATGCTGAGAAACCGTTTATAGTCCTTGTTTATAAGGGTTCTTCTCTTTGCGGTGAAGTTAGTATAAAAGATCCATTCACTTATGGGGGGAAGCCATGCTTCTCCACCAAGCCTTTCAATCTGCAGGACGATATTTTCGTTGCTGAATCTGTTTGAACGGATATATATCTCTCCCACTATCCCGATGAGGGGTCTTCTTCGTGAATTAATTAGCCCAATGTTATCGAATTCTGCTCGCGCTGTTTCCAGGGTTTCAAAGGGGTCGTCTGCTTCTCTGATAGCGCGTAAGACCTGTTTCAGCATGTCCTGGTAAACCCTTTCGGTTTCCCCGGGATTCTTCTCATAGGGTCTTGTTTCCCTCAGTTTTTTCTCGAGAATGTCGACAGCCACAATGCCCTTCCAGGCCAGTCGAATAAGCTTTTTCCCTGAGGACTGCAATCTCTGGTAAATGGTCTCATCCTGATCAAGGGCATAGATGGGTACGTCGTTATACCCTAACTCGTCGAGGAGCATGCGATGAAAATGATGATACTGGCCAAAACGGCACGGTCCGTTGGAAGAGGGCATGAAAAAAGCTGAGTTCTCACGATCAAAATCAGGGCTTTTTAAGAGCCTTATCATATTGCCTGATGTGAGGATACAGGGATAACATTCTCTACCGGAAGTAAATTTTCTTCCCCATTCAAGGGTTTCCTGGTCGGATTCGGGAATTACGGCTGAGGGGATGCCGCATGCTTCAGATGCAGCGGAGAGGGCAAATGCGTGATCAGACATATAGGGGAGGTAAAGCTTTCTCTCTCTGCCACTCTCACTTGTGGCGGGCGAAGTCTTCCTTTTCCTGGAAACCACCCTGTGGTCCCTGACGTTCTTTAACGTGTCGAGGAATGCCTCCAGACGGGTAATGGCCCCAACGTCAGCGCTATGTTCATCTATCTCTATTTGAAGATAGGGCTTGCCTTCCAATTCATCCCTGAAGAAATGCGATATGAAAGAGTCCGGGCCGCAGGAAAAATTGGATATATATACAGCAAAGAGGTTCGGGTTGTTCTTTATTATCTGGGCGGCCGCCAGGAACCTCTGCCCGGACTTCCAGTACATATGGACGGAACCGTTGTTCAGACCCGGGCTGTCTACAGGCAGGCAGTCTATGGGGATTGCCGGCGCCCCCATGTCTCTCAGTTTCTTGGGGAGGTCGAGGTTGATCCCGGAATCACATCCATTATACGGCCGACTTACTATGACGATGGCCTTTTGATCTTCTTCCAGATTATTGAGGACTTCGGCCCCCCTGGCCTGTAATGCGGAATAAAATTCCCTTTGAACCTCAAAGGCCCTGGATATAGCCGGTTTGACCTTTCTTGACTGTACCTTTAAGCTCCTGGCCATCTTTACAAGAGGCCTTTCCAACCCGTCCCGGCCTCTTCCGAGGTGAATTACTGGTTGGAGTAAACGGACCCCCTGTTTTTCAAAATTGATGGCAGACTTAACAGTATAGGGAAATGCCTGAACATATGGGCAGTTAAAGCTCTCTTTCGAATCCGGGTGGGTTTGCTCCATATTTATGATACTCGGGATGAATATTGTTTGTATGCCCTTATCGATCAGTTCCAGGACATGCCCGTGGGAGACCTTGATCGGGAAACATTGCTCGGCTGTTACGCTTTCAACCCCCTGCCGGATGATTTTCTTGTTGGTTTTCCCGGTAAATACGACCCGGAGGCCCAACTCATTAAAGAAAGTCCTCCAGAAGGGGAGGAGCTCGTGGAAGAACAAGATCCTGGGGAGCCCCACTACAGGTGCGTCATGGTCGAGGGTGTCGGCGTTGTTGTGGAGATTGATGAGCAGGGCTTCCCTTTCGGCAAAGAGGTCCGGGAGGCTGTTCTTCTCTTTCTCTTCATTGTCCACGTCGTACTTGCCACACCTGCTTCCGTAGAAAAGGGGCCTTTCTCCTTTAACTGTGAGCTTCCTTATCTCGCACATGTTGGGGCAACCATTACATTCGAAGGAGGTGATATCGTAACTCCTCTCGCTCAAATCGAAACCTTTAAATTTGCTCTTGCATTCCCCCTTCTCTTCCATGGCGAGGATGGCAACACCTATGGCGCCTGTGACTTCGTTATTTATGGGGACCTTTACCGGTTTGTCGAGCAGCTTTTGGAAGGCCGCCACCACACCGCGGTTAAAGGCCGTCGCTCCCTGGAAAAAGATCTTGTTTCCTACCTTTCTATCCCCCACTACCTTGTTCAGATAATTCAAGGCTATTGAATAACTCAACCCTGCAACGAGATCTTCCTTGTCGGCTCCTCTCTGTTGGTGATGAACGAGGTCTGACTCCATAAATACCGTGCACCTCTCGCCAAGGGAAACCGGAGATGATGCATGTAAGGCCATTGCTCCAAATTCGTCCTTGATGGAGATTCCGAGTTTTTCCGCCTGTTCCTCCAGAAAGGATCCTGTGCCGGCAGCGCACACGTTATTCATTTCAAAGTCGACTATGGCCCCGTTTTCTATACTGATGTACTTTGAATCCTGACCGCCGATCTCGAATATGGTATCGAGGTCCGGATCGGTGTGAATGGCCGCTGTGGCTTGAGCGGTTATCTCGTTTCTCACGATATCAGCGCCAACGAAATCGCCGGTTAGATACCTTCCAGAACCTGTGGTCCCGACACCCCGTATATTTACAATATCACCGATTTCCTCCCCAACCTCTTTTAGGCCCTGTCTTATGGCCTCTATGGGCCTGCCGGCTGTCATCAGGTATCTCTTGGATAGAAGATTCCTCTGCCCGTCTATTACCACTACGTTCGTGCTGATGGATCCCACGTCTATGCCCAAAAAAGCGTTGACCCTGCCCTTTTTTTTCGATGGGAAGGGTTTGGGGTCAGCTTTAGTTTGTTGCCCTTTATCTTCTTCGGAAAGGGTAAGAGGGCTTAATCCGGCATCCTTTTTAGGGCCGGTTTCAAGGTAGAGTTGAAGGCGGTCCAACCCGTTGAAGGCAATCCGCTCATTCTCATCTTCCATAGTGGCAATAACAGCGCCGATGGCCCCCATCGAAGCGAAATGCTCCGGGATTATGAACTCGTCTTCCGTCAGATCGAGTAAATCGAGGAAGGCTTTCCTCATACCGACATTGGCAGCGACCCCCCCCTGAAACGAGAGAGGAGGAGAAAATATCTTGCCTTTTCCGATATTGCTTTTAAAGTTCCTCGCCAGTGCATAACAGAGACCCGCAACAATGTCGAAGTCGGGAGTGGCTTCCTGCTGTAAGTGAATCATGTCGGTCTTGGCAAATACGCTGCACCTTCCGGCAATCCTGGGCGGGTTCCGGGATTTCAGGGCGAGTTTAGCGAACTCTTCGATACTCAACCCGAGTCTGTGGGCTTGCTGGTCGAGAAAGGATCCCGTGCCTGCGGCGCATATGGTATTCATGGCGAAGTCAACAATCTTCACACTGTCCCTGGACCTGTCGTACTCAAGCAAGATGAGCTTGGAGTCTTCTCCGCCAATCTCAATGACGGTCTTTACCCGGGGATGGAAGTGCTCTACGGATTTGGTCTGGGCTATAATCTCATTGACGAACGTTGCTCCCACAAGGTCGGCGACCAATTTACCTGCCGTGCCAGTGAGGGAAGCGACCTTCACGTAGCGCCAGTCTAAACGGGAGAGGATATCCGTAAGTACCCGGTTCACCGTCTCTAGAGGCTGTCCCATACTCCGGGTATAGTGTTCTTCCAGAACCTCCTTGTTCTGGTTCATTACTACCGTGTTAACGCTCACGGAACCCACATCGATGCCTAAAAAGATCGGATTGGATACAGCCATAACTTCACTTCTTTTCTAGTAAGTTGGGGATGGTTTCCTACTATGTGATAAGGGACGTGGCCGAAATAACTTCCCCATTTGTACATCTCATCTTCAGGCCATCTTTGCCCGATCTTCAAACACAAAATCCTCGAAATAGGTTCAACTATTCCTGTGGTTTTGTATTTTCAGATCGAACAAATCTGACCTAAATATGAGCGCCAACTTGAGGAAGTTATTTCGGCCTCGCCCCTAACTGAAAGAATTGTTTGTGGCTAATGGTGAGAGAACGATGATATTGTTCCCACGCTCCTGCGTGGGAACAATATCACCAGATTATTTTACCTTGCGAATATATTTATTCATGGTCATCATTTTAAACCATTGCACAATATGGGGTAGGGGCGAACCTGCGTGTTCGCCCTTTTTCTCTGCCCCCCTAGGCATCCTTCATGACAAATCAAAAGTAGTTTACACTTTTTGAATTAAATTGATAATTCATTTTTTTTCGTTTCCCGACTGGATTCCCGCCTTCGCGGGAAAGTCGGAACTTTATGCACTATTTCTTTATTGTCATTCCCGCGAAGGCGGGAATCCAGAATTGAAAAAGTGTAAACTGGCAAATGAAGGATGCCCCCCCCTAATATTCCAACTCACATTTCAGGTCTCTGGTCATCAATTCATGC
>DAOWME010000212.1 GCA_030643245.1 Deltaproteobacteria bacterium | reverse complement strand
GCCGAAATAACTTCCCCATTTGTACATCTCATCTTCAGGCCATCCCCCGATCGGGGTCGAGGACAGGCTTTGACCGATCTTCAAACACAAAATCCTCGAAATAGGTAAGACTATTCCTGTGGTTTTGTGTTTTCAGATCGAACAAATCCGACCTAAATCTGAGCGCCAACTTGAGGAAGTTATTTCGGCCTCGCCCCTAACCTCTTGTGATTCAGGCTACCCTCAGTCATTGAGAAGTCATGAGTTTTAGTTCTAAACTTTTTCTCTTACGAAGTTCGTTATATCGGCAAGGGGTGTTCCGGGTAAAAAGACCTCTGAAACCCCGATATCCTTTAACTTAGGCACGTCGTAATCGGGGATGACACCCCCTATTACTATGAGGACATCATCCAGACCCCGTTTTTTCATCCTGTTTATAAACCTTTGCATTATCTGCAGATGCCCGCCGCACAAGAAGCTTAGTCCTACGACATGAGCATCCTCATGCAAGACCGCCTCCACCATGGCGTCAATCCTCTGACCGGTACCCAGGTACACCACTTCCATGCCGGCATCCGTAAATGCTTTATTGATAGACAATATTCCTCTGTAATGATCATCCAGACCTATCTTCCCAGTAACAACCTTCAACTTCATCGTGCTACAATCCCTCCTAATTCATCTCCTAGTGAATAATCGCAATAGTAAGGGGCGAGGCCGAAATAACTTCACCATTTGTACATCTCATCTTCAGGCCATCTTTGACCGATCTTCAAACACAAAATCCTCGAAATAGGTCAGACTATTCCTGCGGTTTTGCGCTTTCAGATCGAACAAATCTAACCTAAATCTGAGCGCCAACTTGAGGAAGTTATTTCGGCCTCGTCCCTAAAGCAACAGCGTTGATATAGTCGGCCTCAACTCTCAAAAGAACTCACTCTTCATCTTCAAATGGTTTTCTGCAGTGTGCTGGCAAAAGAAAACCCCCATACCATAAATTTAAAAGGGACAATCCAGGTCCCCGGCCCAATCGTATTCGAGCCCATCATTCATCCTCAAAACACCGATTATCTCCGGGAAGGTGGCATCCGCCTCAAGAGCGTCGAAAACATAGGGAACCAAATTCTCCCCGGGATCGGCAGCAGCCCTTTGCAGGTTCTTGATCTTTACTTTCAGGGTTTTGTGATCCCTCTTCTCTTTAAATGCCTTGTATTCCTCCAGGTACTCATCCACTTCCGAGGTGTCTGGAGCGTAAACCTCCGGCCTAAAATCCTCTTCAGGAGGTATTTGATAACAGTTTACCCCTACAACCGGCCTCTCTCCGTTCTCCACTTTTCTCTGGATCTCCAAAAGCCCTTCCTTAAGTTGGTCATGGACCCAGCCCTTTTCGAGAGCCGTCATCCATCCGCCCATCTCTTCTATCTGGTGCACCATGGTTTCTACCTTTTCTTCCAATTCACTGGTAAGCCACTCAACGTAATAGGAGCCTGCCAAAGGATCAGCAACACGGGTCACCCCCGATTCATAACGGATGACCTGCTGGGTTCTAATAGCAACCCTAACGGCCTCTTCCGTAGGCGTTGCCCAACCCTCATCATAGGAAGGGTTCTGGACACCCATGCTGCCGCCGAGGACAGCCGCGAGACTACCGAGAGTCCCCCTGGCTATATTAACCAGGGCCTGCTGACGGGTGAAATTCGCCCCGGATATATCCACATGGAACCTCAAACACATGGCCTTTGGATCCGTGGCCCCGAATTCTTCTTTCAGGGTCCTCGCCCATATCCTCCGTGCAGCCCTCAACTTGGCTATCTCTTCGAAGAAATCCCTGTTGACGGCCAGAACAGGGCTCAACCTGCTGCCGATGGTATCTATGTCGACACCCCTCCGCAACATCTCCCGTATCAATTCATTGCGAATCGCGATGGTAAATGCGATCTCATGGATGGCGTTTCCACCGGCCTCCTGCAGATCATAAGAACTGGTAAACCAGATGTTCCATTTTGGAAAGGTCTTATAAGCATATTCACAGAAATCATTCCCCCATCTGCCTAGAGTAGAAAAATCTCCTTTGTGTACAAGCCAATCCATACGACTTGGGAAGACCGAGGGCCCATAATAGAATATCGCACCCCCCACTCCTCTGAGCTTGCTTATATCGTAACCTCTCTTCTTAGCTGTTAAAATATAAGACTGCCAGACATCAGGATAGAATGCATCGGAAGATAAACTTAATTCATCCAAGGGTAAGCCTTCACTCAATTTCTCCACATCCTTCAGTGTGTGGAGGGCAACACCACAAACCCCCAATTGGCCTTCAGCCATAGGTTGATCGGGTTCAATCCCATAGAGGGTGGGTCCGTCCAGCTCCCAGTCAAGGGCGCCGGCCCCCTGCTCAACCAAAAATTTACATCTTTCATTGAATTTCTCGGGTGTGGAAAGGCCCGCTATTTCCCTGATATTCCATAACTTCCCCCTGTACATCAGCGGATGGTGTCCTCTTGTAAAAGGATATTCACCGGGAAAACCGATGTCTTTCTCAAAATCTACGTGAGAGATGTCCTCCGGCGTGTACACATTTTTTACAGTGATACCAGAGTCAGTATCAAAATTAGTAGTCGCTTCGCGGTATGCCTCCTTGATTTTTTTCCTTCGGATTTCATCAGAATCAGCGTTCATGGGAATCTCCTTTTCATCATTATATTACAAACTCTATTATCTTTAAAAAATACCCCAGGAAGGTCCTGATGTCAACAGAAAAACTAGTCTTTCGGCAGGTCTAATTTGGATTCCACCTTACTATTCACCACCTTGGGTTATTTTAGACAACATAATATTAAGAACACATACCAAAATGAGCAGAAGCCATTAGCACTATGCGAAGTCTTAATATGCATTCCCACGCTGGAGCGTAGGAACGAGGGAGTCTTCCTTGACCTTGCAAAAAATATCTCTTTTCTGGATGGACACTTAAATAGTCGAAATGATAAACCGGAATTGGCTGTTGAATGGTAGGGTAGGATAGGGTAGGTTCCCAGGCAGAGCCTGGGAACCTGGTGATTAGAGACCTTCCCTTTTCCTTAGTGTGACTTCACACCACACCAAGGCAAGCATAGTCTCAGATTATTCGTGCCACGCGGGAACCTGCAGCGACAGCGTCCAATATCATCCCAGGTCTCAAACAATCCCCGGCGGTGTATAAGTTGTAAGGCTTGACCTTCTGAAACAGTGAATCGAAGAGCCCCAGATTAGGACTTCTTCGGGTAGAATGTACGATGGTATCTGCCTCCAGGACAAAGCTTTTGCCTTGTCTCGTGACCATCACATGGTTGTCGGATATGGTCTCGACTGTGGACCTGGGGAACTCCCTCACCCCTAACTTCCTGATCCGGACCTTAAGCCCGTATCTGTTTGGCCGGGGCATGTCGATAGCAATACTCGCTGATCCATCCACAATGGTCACCTTCTTGCCCTGAGCAGCCAGATACTCTGCAGTCTCCGCACCTATCAATTTCGCCCCGATAACAACCACCTTTTCTCCGATGGTTGCCTTTCCTTCGAGGACCTCGTCCGCACTAAAGACATTCTCTTGATCTATCCCCGGAATATCGGGGGGCACCGGACTCGATCCTGTGGTCAGGATTATCACATCCGGTTTTATCTCATCCACTATCTCCAGGGTAACCTCCTTGCCCAGTTGAAGGTTCAGGTTGGTTAACTTATTGAATTGGCTTGAGAAATATTCAGGTATGTTATTCAACTCTACTTTATGGGGAGGTAGAACAGCGAGTATCAACTGGCCACCCAGTTCTCTGTTTTTGTCGTAAAGGTGTACATCATGACCCCGGAGGGCCGCAACCCTGGCTGCCTCCATCCCGGAAGGGCCGGCGCCTATGACTAGTACTTTTTTGGGATCTTCTGCGGGGTCAATATGATATCGCGTCTCTCTGCCGAGTTCAGGGTTCACGCTACACTTGAGGGCACCGCCAAACGCCGGAAATCTGCTCTCAAAACACCGCTGACAGGCGATACACTTCCTGATTTCCTCAGGTCTCCCTTCTTCGGCCTTTTTCACAAAATCAGGGTCTGCCAGAAGGGGCCGCCCCACACAGATCAGATCTGCCTTGCCTTCTTGGAGTATCTTCTCCGCCAATTCTGCATTGTTGATCCTCCCCACGGCCATGATAGGGATCTTCACGACCTTTTTCAAGGCCTCAGCAAGATATACCCAGGCACCTCGGGGCACCTCCATAGGCATCCACGGGGTCCGGGCCTCGTGCCATCCTGCCCAGGCCTGGATGGCATCTACTCCCACCTCTTCCAATCTCTTGGCCTGAACCTGGCTGTCTTCCACGGAGTTTCCTCCAGGCATACCATCTATCACGCTCATCCTGCAGGTGATGGGAAAGTCATCCCCACACTCCTCCTTGGTACGCTTGATGATCTCCGTAAGAAATGTGGTTCTGCCGATTGGATCTCCCCCATACTTGTCTGTTCTCTTATTGACGGCTGAAGATATGAAGGAAGCGATAAGGTAACCGGTTGAGCACATGAATTCCACCCCGTCAAAACCCGCTTCTCTCGTCCTCCTCGCTGCACTGGCGAACATCTCTATAATCATCTCGATCTCTTCCACGGTCAGTTCCCGTGTCTCCAGCCCGGTCATGCCCGACCGTATGCCGGAAGGAGAGGCGGGTCTTACCCCTGCATATCCGGGTACGACATTCTTCCCGGCGTGGTTCAATTGGAGATGGATCTTGGTCCCATGTTTATGACAGGCCGCCACTAACTTCCTGTAACTGGGGATCAACCTGTCGTCATGCATCAGGGCATTGCCGGGAACAGCGAAGGCTGTGGTGCCAACCCAGGCCGTAGGCGTGATCAATCCAAGGCCACCCTTAGCCCTCTCCTCAAAATAGTTGATGGCCCTCTCAGTAATGTACCCGTCGAGGGCATAGTAACCAGTACCCATAGGGGTCATCACCACTCTGTTCTTAAGCTCCATCTTTCCGAGCTTAATAGGCTCAAACAGTTTCTTGAATTGGCTCATCCTTACCTCCCTTCTGAATTAGGGACGTGGCCGAAATAACTTCCTCAAGTTGGCGCTCAGATTTAGGTCAGATTTGTTCGATCTGAAAATACAAAACCACAGGAATAGTTTTGCCTATTTCGAGGATTTTGTGTTTGAAGATCGGGCAAAGATGGCCT
>DAOWME010000253.1 GCA_030643245.1 Deltaproteobacteria bacterium | reverse complement strand
GCCGAAATAACTTCCCCATTTGTACATCTCATCTTCAGGCCATCCCCCGATCGGGGTCGAGGACAGGCTTTGACCGATCTTCAAACACAAAATCCTCGAAATAGGTAAGACTATTCCTGTGGTTTTGTGTTTTCAGATCGATCAAATCTGACCTAAATCTGAGCGCCAACTTGAGGAAGTTATTTCGGCCACGTCCCTAACATTTTACCACCATTTGCCCGGCTTTCGATGAAGTGTGGGGCTCTTCCCATATTCACAATCTATATCAAGGAGGTACAAAATGTTATTGCAGTTACTCTCTTACGTGGCCTTTATGGTTTTTCTCGTTGTGGTTTTGGCAAAGGTCGTGAAGTATGCAAGGATGCCCTTACACTTACGATGGGAGCTTTATCCCATCCCCCATGAGAAGGGACGCGAATATGGCGGATCCTATTTTGAAGAGTTAGATTGGTGGAAAAAACCTGTGGAGAAGTCCCTTATAGGAGAAATCAAGTTCATGATACCGGAGATCCTCTTTGTGAGAGGGGTCTACCATGACAACAGGAAGCTCTGGTATGCATCATTCCCCTTCCATTTTGGGATTTACCTGGTAATCGGTTGGTTGGCCCTTCTCTTTGTAGGAGCCCTAGTGAATATCGCAGGTTTGCCTTCTGTGAATCCGATAACCACTTTTATCCAGTCATTAGCTGTGATTTTTGGCGCAGTTGGTTTTGTGGTGGGTTCCATAGGTTGTCTTGGACTTCTTATGCTAAGAACGTTCGATAGAAATTTACGCCACTTTGCAGCGCCAAAAGATTATTTTAATCTATTGTTTATTCTGGCCATCTTCCTAACCGGGCTATTGTCATGGACTTCTTCCGATCCTTCATTTGAAGTATCAAGAGATTACATGAAGAGCCTGATCGCATTCAGCCCCATGACAGGGGCCAGTCCCAGCCTGACAGCTCACATAGCGCTCCTTTCGCTTTTCATTATGTATCTGCCCTTTACACAGATGACCCACTTCGTTGCCAAGTACTTCACCTGGCACACGGTGCGATGGGATGATGAGAGAAATATGAGGGGCAGCGCCATAGAGGCCAGAGTGGGCAAAGTCTTGAACTACAAGCAAAACTGGTCGGCTCCCCATATAAAGTCCGGAGACTCGTGGGCCACGATTGCTACAGAGGAGGTTGAATAGATGAAAAGACAAACGATAAGGCTAAAAGATATCAGCAAATCATCAGAGCAGATGGTTGAACTCAATCCGGCAGATTTTATGAGACTCCCTTATCCTTACGATACAGTGGACTCTGAGCCTGCCTTCAAACAACTGACCGAGGAGCAAAAGAAGAAATACGAGGTGTCGGTTGATGGGGTTGTCGCCCTTAGCCTGCCCAGACCTGAGACAAAGGCCGAAGAAGATGAACTTGTCCGAAAGTTCCTCTCAGGTCTTGGAAAGCTGCTCACAAAGGAAAACAACTGGACATTTTTGCAGCCCCTGAGCCTCACCCTTGAATATTGCGCCAAATGTCAGACATGTAATGATGCCTGCCCTATCTACACGGGTAGCGGGAAACAAGAGATATACAGACCCACATACAGGTCTGAAATCCTTCGAATGATATACAACAAATATCTCAAGAGGGGTGGAAAGGCCCTTGCAAAATTCACAGGTAACGACATCGATCTAAATTGGACCACGGTTGCGAGGTTAGCTGAGCTGGCATACAGATGTACCCTATGTAGGAGGTGCGCCCAAACATGCCCCATGGGCGTTGATAACGGCTTGGTAACCCATGAATTGAGAAAACTCTTCAGCCAGGAAATGGGCATAGCCCCAATAGAGCTCCATTCGTCAGGGTCTATGAAACACCTGAAAGATGGATCCAGCACTGGTTTGATACCGGTGGCATTGAAAGACACGGTAGAATTCCTGGAGGACGATATCAAGGACAGGACCGGCCTGGATATAAAATTCCCAATGGATAAAGAGGGGGCGGACATACTCCTTATCCACAATGCAGGCGAATTCTTGGCATGGCCTGAAAATCCAATGGCATTTGCCATAATATTCGAGGCCGCAGGCCTGAACTGGACCCTATCCAGTCAGTCCATAGGGTATGACGCCGTGAATTACGGATTATGGTATGATGATGTCCAGCTTGCAAGGGTAGCGTTAAAACATGCCCAGATCGCAAAGGAACTTGGTGTAAAGAAGATAGTCATAGGGGAATGCGGTCATGCACATAAGGCCATCTCTGTTATAGCAGACAGAGTTATCACCGGGGAGCTTAACATACCCAGAGAGAGTTGTATGACGCTACTGGAAGATATTGTATTAAATGGAAAGCTGAACCTCGATCCAAAGAGAAACGACTTCCCTGTTACATTACATGATCCCTGCAACCTTGTTAGACTTATGGGTGTAGTCAAACCCCAAAGAAATATCCTAAATAAAATCTGTCCCCAGTTTCGGGAAATGGAACCTCATGGTGTCAAGAACTACTGCTGCGGGGGTGGAAGCGGATTTGCCATCATGCCTTCAATGAACTTCCCTGATTGGCGATCAAGCGTTTCCGGCAGAATGAAATTTAAACAGATCCTAGATGCCTTTCAGGATGTCATAGACCCCAATATTAGAAAGATGGTGTGTGCTCCTTGCTCCAACTGCAAGGGCGGAATCAGAGAGATACTAAGTTATTACGATGCATGGGAAAAGACCGGCATAGCATACACAGGCCTGGTTGAATTTATTGTCAATGCCATGGTTGATATAGGTGAACCTTATATTGAATGGCCTGATGAAATGTAAAGAGGTAAAATAGGGGGATTTGTATTAGGGGAAAAGAAATACGATGAGAAGGGCTGATTACTTAGGGGCGATTTGAGAATCGCCCCTAAGTAACTATATTATTTTACCTTTTCTTTAATGGTCTCCAGGAACTCCTTTTGATCTATAGGCTTCTCCAAATATCCATCAGGTCCTGGCACTGAACGCTTGTAAAGGAACTCTTTGAAAGTCAAAAGGGGGTTGTCATCTCCCTTGAAACCCGTTACGATAATCACGGGAATCTCTTTCAACTCCTCATCCTTCCTCAAATCTCTGTATAATCCTATGCCCGACTTCTCCGGCATCAAAATGTCGAGACAGATCAGATTCGGTTTGTCCTCTTTGGCTTTCTTGAGTCCTTCCACACCATCCTTCGCCGAATCAGTCTCGTACCCATTCTCCTCCAATAGCGTTGTCAGATACGTAATTATGTCAGGCTCGTCATCAACGACCAGTATCTTCTTGCCCATTATTTTCCCCCTACTTTAAAGTCAATGTCGAATTGTGAATGGAAATACCATAATTAGAATTGCTGTTCGAATATATTTCACATTGACATTTGTATCACAATGTGATAATAAAATCAAGGTTAACTTAGATTTATCTTTTAATTTGTTTATTCAATGTCCATCCACAAATACAAATGAAATGAGCTTTTAATAAAATTGGCGCTAATGCTCTTAGAAATGAGCAATTTTTCGTAGGGTCGATGGATTGCGTGGCGTAATACAATGTAAGGGACGGGGACGAAATAACTTCCTCAAGTTGGCGCTCAGATTTATGTTAGATTTGTTCGATCTGAAAACGCAAAACCGCAGGAATAGTCGAACTATTTTGAGGATTTTGTGTTTGAAGATCGGGCAAAGCCTGTCCTCGACCCCGATCGGGGGATGGCCTGAAGATGAGATGCACAAATGGGGAAG
>DAOWME010000154.1 GCA_030643245.1 Deltaproteobacteria bacterium | reverse complement strand
TTTTTTTATTCGAAAGTGTAAACTACTTTATAGCTTTTATGAAGGATGCCGAAAGTTTTCGAGAAATAATGGATGGTGCATGGATATGATAGTTGATCATAACAAACTTGCAGGGTTGTCTTTTGAGATGGGGCCGATACGTCCCCCCAGTGAAGGGGGAAGTTTTTCTCTCTTAATAAGGGTCACCAGGAATTGCCCGTGGAATCGGTGCACCTTTTGTTACGGCAGACCGTATAACCATGAGAAGTTCAATCTGAGGTCCGTCGATGATGTTAAAGCCGATATAGATATCGCAAAGACGATACATGATGAGATAAAGAAGGTATCCTGGGAGATGGGCTATTCGGGCGCCGTAAACAATGTGATCGGGGCCAGACTGATAAGAAGTATACCCCAGCTCGGTTACAGCCACAGTTTTATAAGTGTGTTTAACTGGCTATACTCCGGAGCAAGAACGGCATTCCTGCAGGATGCCGACTCCCTCATAGTTCCCACTCCACAGCTTGTAAACATCATCGAATATCTGAAGGAGAGGTTTCCCACGATAAACAGGATAACCTCCTATGCAAGGGCAAAAACGATTTTCAAGAAGAAGGAGAATGACCTGGAAGAACTCCGGCAGGCAGGTCTGTCGAGAGTGCATATCGGGCTGGAGACAGGGGATGACGAGTTATTGTGGAAAGTCAAGAAAGGGGTGACATCAGAAGAACACATCATTGCCGGGAAAATGGTGATGAAAACGGGCATAGAGCTCTCAGAATACGTAATGCCCGGTTTGGGAGGGAAGGCTTTATCCAGGCAACATGCCGAGAATACTGCCCGGGTGTTAAACGAGATAGACCCGGATTTCATACGATCGAGGCCGTTTACCCCCATGCCTGATACACCGTTATTTGACGATTACGAACAGAATAAGCTGGAGCTCCTCTCTCCCCATGGGTACTTAACAGAGATAAAAATGATGGTAGAGAAATTGGATATAACCGGCAGGGTTTGTTTCGATCACTTCAGGAACCCTTCTTATAGAGGGGGACCGGGAGATCTCACGCATTTGCTTAAGCAGGACTACGATGGGTATAAATTTCCTGAAGAAAAGGAGATCGTTCTCGATTCACTCGAGAAAGGCCTGACTATCAGTGAGGAGAGATTCCTGCAAACAGAGGATTTTATTCGCCTGGGAAGCCTCTAGGTCCTTCGAGATTCCAGGTTGCAACTTAGGTATGTTTTAACGTAAACCTATCAAGAAAGGATTGAACAATGATGATTGCAGATTTCCAAGAAAAGTACTCAAACCGTCATCAGATAGCTGGCCAATGGAAGAAGGACGGCAAGAAGGTCTTCGGTTATTTCTGCGGTTATGTCCCGGAAGAGCTGATAAGTGCTGCCGGTATAATACCCGTGCGGGTATTGGGTTCCCTGGATACGGTAAGTCTTGCAGACGCGCATCTCCAGACCTTTATATGCGCATTTGCCAGAAGCTGTCTCGATCAGGGTTTAAAAGGAGTCTACGACTACCTGGATGGGATAGTGATCTCAAAGACCTGTGATATTACCAGGAAGATGCTGGGCATCTGGGCAAAAAATATCAATATCCCTTTCACGGCTTTCATTGGCGCACCATCGAAGCGGACTGAGTCAGCCAGAGACTGTCTTACTGAGGAGTTTAGAGATCTGCGGTCGAAGTTAGAAGAATTCACCGGTAAAAAGATAGACGATGATTCCATAAATCGTTCTATCGAAATATATAATAAAAGCCGCCAGCTGCTCAACGAACTATACGAGATGAAGAAAGCAGACAACCCCCCTCTTTCGGGAAGCGAGTTCTACCAGGTCGTAAAGGCTGGTTTTGTAACCCCAAAGGAAGAGTATAATGAAATGCTTTCTGCGCTGAAGGCGAAACTGGCCTCGTCCAAGCCTTCAGGGGATGGAAAGATACGTCTTATGGTTTCAGGCTCAACCTTCGAGGATGTGAATGTGCTCAAGATGATAGAAGATGTAGGTGGAAATGTTGTGGCTGATGATCTTTGCATAGGGAGACGTTATTTCCGGGATCTTACGCAACCGGCGTCGGACCCCATACGAGCCCTGGCGGACCGCTACCAGATGAAGATTACATGCCCGTGCAAACACCCCTCAGATGAGAGGTTGTACAGACTAATAGAAGATGTCAAAGAATACAGAGTGCAGGGGGTAATCTCTATTGTACAAAAGTATTGTGACACCCATCTATTCGAGTACCCGTACATGAGGGATATGCTGCAAAAAAATGACATACCTTTTCTCTATCTCGAAACAGAAGACAGAATGGGTGAAGAGGGACAATTTAAGACCAGGGTGCAGGCATTTTTAGAGATGATGGGCTAAAGTCTGTCTGTTGAGGTGCGCCAACTTTCTTAGAACCTTTGAAAGGAGAAAGGATCGTAAAATGAGCGAGAAGAAATCTGCCAAGGTAAAAAAGAGGCTGAAGACTGCCGGAAAATTGGGTAAACTGATGGACGACTATTACAAGGAATCCGCTGTGGTAAAGGCGGAGAAGAAACCTGTGGCATGGCTGACATCCGTGGCCCCCGTTGAAGTTTGCTATGCATTAGATGTTTTCCCCTTGTATCCGGAGAACTATGCCACCATGTGCTCGGCAAGGAAATTGTCCGCGGAGTTCTGCGCCGAAGCGGAGGCAAAGGGTTTTTCACCCGATCTATGTAGCTATGCGCTGAACAGTTTTGGTTCAATATACCTTGATAAGGGCCCGTTTATGGGTAAAGGGCTACCGGAGCCTGATATGTTGATCGCCACTGAACACGCCTGCCTGTCAATGACCAAGTGGTGGGAGGTATTGGCTCGACACTACAATGTTCCATTGTATGTTGTGGATGCCGCGCTCCCTATAGATGATGAGGTCACTTCCTATCAGGTCAAGTATTTCGCCGATCAACTGAGAGAACTGGTGGAGTTTGTTGAAGAACACTCGGGGAACAAATTCGACATTGACAGGTTTAAAGAGGTCCTGGGGTATTCGGATGAAGCCAGCAAGCTGTTTATGGAAGTGGGGGATCTCAGAAAGACGATACCTTCCCCGGTTAGCCCGGTTGAAATATTCACCAATATGTTTCCCCTTGTCACACTCGCAGGGAAGAGAGAATCTACTGAATTTTATCGGGAATTCTGCGATGAGATAAAGGCGCTTGCAGAAAAGAAGGTGCCGGCCGTGCCCAATGAGAAATATCGTCTCTTGTGGGACCTCTTTCCTGTGTGGTACAATCTCAGGCTGTTCAGATATATGGAAGAGAAGGGAGGGGTCGTTGTAGCTGACGTCTATGCGACAGCCTTTGGTGGAAGGATCGATATTTCGAGACCCTTTGAAGGACTTGCGGAGAGGTACGTGGCCAACCCGATTCTCACATCGGGCGTTCCCAATCTCACTGAACTGTACAAGCGGCTCGTAAAGGAATTCAGCGTAGACGGCGTTGTCTTCCACTCAAACAGGAGTTGTCGTATGGCCTCCATGGGACAATACGATATCAAACAGGGGATCTTTGATGACCTCGGAGTTCCCGGCGCTATCTTTGAAACGGATTTTATTGATCCGAGGACTTACTCTGACGAACAGGTAAAGGATACATTGGATTCCCTGTTTGAGATACTCGAAGCAAGGAAGTAATTGGGCGGGTAAGATGTGCTCAAGAGGATAGGGGGAGAGACCTGTAGGAATATGGATTACATGTCCCCCCCCCTTTCTTACAAGACCGCATACTGCGGTTCAGGTTACTGGGCTCACGAAAATCCGCCGGAATTACATGACGGGGACGATGGTATTGAGTCAAAGGATGAACCCTCAGTCCCCCCCAAGGAATTGCAGCATGATAGCAACCTGTCAGGGTGCGTTTCCTTGCACACAGGGCAGACAACGTTTTCATTCCCCTCACCTATCTTCTGAAGCTCTTCAAATACATGGTTACATTTCCCGCATCTGTATTCGTAGATCGGCATATATATCCCCTCCTTTCCTTTGCCAAATCGGCATACTTCATATATGGAAACCTATAATAGGGGCACGTTGCAACAGCCCCTAAACGAAGATATCCTGCACTATGTTGAGGTTGTCCGTCATAATGAGGACGCCGACACCTATAAGCAAGAGACCGCTTGCTATGGATATGGCCCTCGAATACCTCATCAGTTTTTGAAAAGAACTGAAAAACGTACCTATGCAGAGACCGGTAAGGAGAAAGGGGACACCAAGTCCAAGGGAATAAACGCTCAGGAGCAATATCCCCTGATAAACGGTCCCCTGCATGGCAGCGTATGTTAACATCCCCCCCAATATGGGGCCGATGCACGGTGTCCACCCAATAGCAAATGTCATCCCAATGATCAATGAGCCGAAAAGGTTGGTAGGTTTATATTTCAGATGAAACCTCTTCTCATATTCAAGGTACTTTATCTTGAAGATCCCCATCAGGTGGATCCCGAAAAGGATAATGATTATACCCCCTACCATCCCGATGATCTTCTTGTTGTCAAGAAGGAAATTACCGAGGTAAGTCGCGGATGCTCCCAGTGCAGTGAATACCAGTGTAAACCCCGCGACAAAGAGGAGTGTTTCCCAAAAGATACTCCTCAGGTGCTCGCCCCTTGTTCTCTGCACTTTTTCATCCAACAGCTCGTTTATGGAACAGCCCGTTATAAAAGATATATAAGAGGGGATGAGGGGAAATGTGCAGGGGGAAAAAAAGGTCAATATCCCTGCACTGAACGCTATAAGTATTGATATCTCTTGAGTCATTCGTTCACGTCCGAAATGGGTTGGTTTGTGGTAATGGTTCTTGTCAAATCGTTTTGGAACAGCCCTGACGCATGAATATGTTGGAACTGAGTTAGGGGCGAGGCCGAAATAACTTCCCCATTTGTACATCTCATCTTCAGGCCATCTTTGACCGATCTTCAAACACAAAATCCTCGAAATAGGTAAGACTATTCTTGTGGTTTTATATTTTCAGATCGACCAAATTTGACCTAAATCTGAGCGACAACTTGAGGAAGTTATTTCGGCCTCGCCCCTAACTGTCGCAATCCCGTTCGCAATCAGGTCAATTCATACAGCCCGTTGCATATTCTATTCTAAGTGGCCGTAACATGTTGCAATCTATAACATTTTACCTTTCATGGGTCAATAGTAGATTTGACCCCATTGTCCCATTGTCCCCCTGTGAATGCCTTCATGCAATTCGATCGACATTCTTGAACTCTCCTAAAGGGAACTCGGGTATCATCTTCTCTTCTATCCACTTGATACTGTCCAGGGGTGACAGGCCCCAATTGGGCGGGCAGGTAGAGAGAATCTCGAGAAAACTGTACCCAACGCCATCTATTTGCTTTTGCAGTGCCGTCTTCATATACCGCTTGGTGCGCTGGTAATTGGCGGCGCTTGTGAGAGCACCCCGAGCAGAGTATGCCACGCCTCTTAAGTTGGCTAAAAGTTCGGCAACAGCGATGGGGTAGCCCTGGGGCTCGGCTCTACCTTCGGGCGAGGTCGTGGTCACCTGCCCCATGATCGTCGTCGGAGCGAGTTGCCCCCCGGTGGTCCCGTAATTACCGTTGTTTACCATGATGGTGGTGATCTTCTCACCTCGGGCAGCGGCATGTAACGTCGGTTCGGTGCCGATGGCAAAAGCATCCCCATCACCCTGCCACGTAACCATTACCGTCTTCTCCCCGAGAATGCGCTTTACCGCGGAAGCGGCATCACAGGGACGACCGTGGGCAGTTATCCCCGCGTCAAAATCAACCAGCATCGCCGACATCGTAGAACAACCCACGCCTGCCATCAATATCGTGTCCCCCTCGATGCCCATCTCATCTACAAGCTCACACAGTATCTTGAGTGCGCTTGCATGCTGGCATCCTGGACAAAAGACTATCGGCACAGGGGCACGTACCCAGAGCCGTGGTGTTCCGGCAAACCATTCCTTTATCATTTTCCCCTCTCCTTCAGTAGGTTTTCTATTTTCTCGACCACCGCCTCGGGATAGATCGCCCCTTCCTCGCCAGGCAAGTGACGGGCCAGGCAACTCAGTAAGTGGGGTTGGGCGCGTCCTTCTACGGCCACCCTTACATCATCAACCATCTGTCCCAGATTGTCCTCTACAACGAGGAAATCGGCTTCGGTAGCGGCTTTTTCTTTAATAATCTGGGTGGGGAAGGGCCAGAGGGTTATCGGGCGGATCATTCCCACTTTGAAACCTTTGGCGCGGCTCCGAAGCATTGCTTCTTGACAAACGCGCGCCACGTATCCGAAGGCCACCAGAATAAGCTCAGCGTCCTCCAGTTGATCAGTCGCATACCTCACCTCTTTTTCCATTTCCTTTATCTTATTCTTATAGGATTCCAAGAAGCTGATTAGGGTGGGGTGTCTCTGGGTCGGGATCATACCGTAAGCTATGGGAGTGAACCGTTTCTTACCGTCTTTATGCGCCGCTTTCCCTTTCAACGCCCAATCCTTTTCAGGCAAAGGCCCGAAATCCAGCGTCTTCAATTCCAGGATCTCCATCATCTGGCCGAGGATCGCGTCGCTTAACATCACCACCGGATTCCGATACTTATCCGCCAGGTAGAAGGCAAGCTGGAGCAGATCGTGGAGTTCCTGAACCGAGTCGGGCGCCAGGACAATGGTCCGGTAATCGCCGAAGCCCCCGCCGGTCGTGGCTGATTTATATGTGGTTTGAGAGTGACGTGTCGTGTTCCAGCCCCGTTGCACTTCAACGATAACGCATGGAAGCTCCGCAGTTGTGAGGTTGCTGAGGCCCTCTTGCATCAAGGCCCAGCCCGGGCTCGATGTAGAGGTCATCGCTCTCACTCCGGTCATGGCCCCGCCGGTGAGCATGTTGATCGACCCCGTCTCTGATGCTGACTGCAGGAAGACACGCCCATGTTTTGGAAATTCTCTCGCAAACCATTCGATCACTTCATTTTGAGGGGTTATCGGGTAGCCAAAGAAAGCACGACAGTCTGCCGCCAATGCCCCTCGCCCAATGGCCTCATTGCCCTGGACAAGAATCCGTTCGCCCATGATGAACCTCCTTTCTAGACAGCGGTTGTGAGTGTGTCCTCTGAATACTTGTATACTTCAATGGCAAGGTGGGGACACATCCAACCACAGATACCGCAAGCGTTGCACTTCTCCGGGGCCGTAACGGCAGGTAACGGCAAGCCCAACAGTGATAACTTGTCGGTCATCTCAATGCACCCCCGACTGCAAAATTCCTCACAGAAACCACATCCCAAACAACAATTTTCATTGATTTCTATTTCACCTTTGGCCATTTTGCCTCCTTTAGAACAAATGAAGGCATCTGCCTTCTCCGTTCATTGCATTGAACACAA
>DAOWME010000050.1 GCA_030643245.1 Deltaproteobacteria bacterium | reverse complement strand
TGTAAACATAAAACTGCTTTTCCATTCTTACCTCTGGATTCCCGCCTTCGCGGGAATGACGTCCGGTAGTACCGTATGCTTTCCATCTATACTACTTCCCCTCCTTCGAGGGGACAAGCTTAGGACACCTGTGGCAAAAATTATTCCAAATCCTTGTTTTTCCGGCCAACTATTTTTCGAAAACTCAAGCATATATAGTTTTCAGATATTAAATTTCACAAGGCCAGAGGGAGGAATACGCGTAACTCGTACATTATAGAACGTCGTCGTGGATTCCGACCGATAACGAAGTGAAATTTAATATCTGAAAATCGGCATCCTTCATAAAAGCTATAAAGTAGTTTACGCTTTCTAATAAAAAACGGTCTCGGCACAGTTGAAGCAGCCATAATTTCAAAAGTGTAAACTGATGTATGAAGGATGCCTGGAAATCTATAGCGTGTTTCAAAGTTCCCCACGGAGATTTTTTAATTCCTCTCTTTGTCCCACTCTTTCCACTATATGATCGATTATTACCTTGGTCGCTGTGCCGGGGCCAAAATTCCCGCTCACACCTATTTCCTCCAGCGCGCGCCTGTCCTCTTCAGGGATTGTTCCTCCGCCTATGACACATATATCATCAGCTTTTTCTTCTTTGAGCAGCCTTACAACACTTGGGAAATAAGACATGTGGGTATCATCAAGCAAGCTGAGGGCAACAGCATCAACATCTTCCGCTATCGCTGTCTTGGCGATATTTTCGACGGTCTGGTAGAGCCCTGAATTGTTCTCCCGTCAGGGAAGAAAGGACTTGGCCTGACAAAGCCGCGTTAATCACTTAAGTATATTAGATACGACAACCATTCGATGGATCTGGTTGGTCCCATCATAGAGTTGGGTGAGCTTTGCATCACGCATAAAACTTTCCACCGGATAATCTTTCATATAGCCATAACCACCGAATATTTGCACGGCATCGGTAGTAACCTTCATTGCCATATCTGAAGCAAAGTACTTCGACATGGATGCAAACTTTGAGGCATCCTTTGCTTTTGTGTCACACATTACCGCAGTTTTATATACGAGCGCTCTGGCTGCCTCAATCTGGGTAGCCATGTCGGCAAGCATAAACTGAATGGCTTGATGCTGTGCTATCGGTTTTCCGAATGTCACTCGTTCCTTGGCATATCTTACGGCATGGTCAAAAGCACCCTGGGCAAGACCCACAGCCTGGGCGCCTATAATAGGACGAGAGTGATCGAAGCCTTCCATAGCAATATAGAAACCTTTTCCTTCAGGGCCAACCATATTATCCTTTGAGACCCTGACATCTTCATAGATGAGCTGTGCTGAATGCACGCCTCTCATACCCATCATGTCCTCTACTTTACCTACTATTAATCCATCTGTGTCGCTTTCCACAATAAAGGCGGAAATCCCCCCGTACCCCTTTTCGGGATCGGTTACGGCAAATGAGCAGTGAAGCTCCGCAACTCCCGCGTTCGATGTGAACTGCTTGACACCGTTTATCACATAATAGTCGCCATCTCTGATCGCCCTCGTTTTTATGGCAGCGGCATCAGATCCGGCTTCCGGTTCCGTGAGGCTGGTCGTTACAAGTGTGTATCCTTCACTTATCCGGGTGAGGTATTTCTCATGTATCTCCTTACTTCCGCCGACTGCAATAAATTCGGTAGCCAGGTAATGACCTCCCAGGATAGCCAATGCTGAAGGATAAACTTTACTCAGTTCCTCTCCAACGATGCATGCGGAGACAACCCCTCCTCCCGGCCCTCCAAACTCCTCAGGGACAAGTATGGCGAGAAGTCCGTTCTTCTTGAGAAGGTCAAGCAGTTCCGGAGAAAAAGTATCTTTCTTGTTGAGTTCAGGAAGCATCGGAGCAATCTTTTCTCGGGCAAGCCTTCCAACCATTTCCTGTAACATCTTCTGCTCTTCAGTGAATTCTATATCCATTCAATAACCTCCCTTTTTAATTATGCGAGTATGTTAGCTGCCACAACCATTCGGTGGATCTGATTCGTCCCGTCAAGTATTTGCATGATCTTTGCGTCACGCATAAAACTCTCCACCGGATAATCCTTCATATAACCATAACCCCCAAATATTTGTACAGCATCGGTAGTAATCTTCATCGCCATATCTGTAGCAAAGTACTTCGACATCGACGCAAACTTTGGCGTGTCCTTTGCCTTTGTGTCACACATTACGGCAGTTTTGTATATGAGCGCTCTAGCTGTCTCAATCTGGGTGGCCATATCCGCAAGCATAAATTGAATAGCCTGATGTTGTGCTATCGGCTTTCCGAATGTTACCCTTTCCTTAGCATATCTTACAGCATGGTCAAAAGCGCCCTGGGCAAGCCCCACAGCAAGCGCCCCTACAAAAGGACGAGAGTGGTCGAAGCCTTCCATGGCAATATAGAAACCTCTTCCTTCAGGGCCGAGCATATTACCCTTTGGAACCCTAACATCCTCATAAATTACTTGTGTGGTTTGCATCCCCCTCATGCCCATCATGTCTTCCTTTTTACCTATGGTTAATCCATCGGAGTCCGCTCCCACAATAAAGGCAGAGATTCCCTCATAGCCCTTTTCAGGATCCGTTTTAGCGAATACGCAGTAGAAATCCGCTATTCCGCCACCTGTTGTAAACTGCTTCACACCATTTATTACATAGTAATCACCGTCTTTAATCGCCCTCGTTCTTATCGCTGCAGCATCAGATCCGGCTTCCGGTTCCGTCAAAGAGCTGGCCAGCTGGATTTTTCCTTCGGCTAATTCTGTGAGGTACTTCTCTTTTATCTCTTTAGTTCCACCAGCCAGAATTAATTCAGTAGTCAGGTAGGGACCTGCCAGTATACCCAATACTGCAGGATAAACCTGACCCAACCCCTCTGCAACGATACACGATGAAACAACGCCACCCCCTGGCCCTCCAAACTCCTCAGGGACAAGTACGGCTAGAATTCCATTCTTGTTGAGAAGATCAAGCAGCTCATGAGAAAAAGAATCCATTTTCTTGAGTTCGGGAAGCATCGGAGCAATCTTTTCTCTGGCAAGTCTTCTCACCATTTCCTATAACATCTTCTGCTCTTCAGTGAATTCTATATCCATTCAATAACCTCCTCCCTTCTCTAAAGGCGTCCACATTTAGCGCTGCTGTGCGTCTTGGGACCCCCTCTTTTATCTTCTCTTCCCATGCCTTCTGATCAAAGTTCAAGAAGAGAGACAACCCCCCTAAGAGAATCGTACTGACCAGGCGAGGATTTCCCAACTCGATGGCCATTTTCAAGGCATCCATATCGACAATGGTTCGTGAGGTTGCTTTCAATCTGGACATGATATTAGAAGGATATTCAGCCAGACCTGAAGAAACCACAGGAGGAATAATACGCTGTGTATTCACTATCATCTTGCCTCCGGCGTTCAAGAAAGCAAAGGCCCTTAAGGCCTCCATCTCCTCAAAGGCCAAAACCAGGTGAGCGCCACCCCTTCTTATCAGTGGTGAATAAACCTTCCTTCCAAAAGAAACATGGGACGTTACAATACCGCCTCGCTGCGCCATTCCATGAATCTCAGACTTTTTCACGTCGAGGCCTTCTGCTAAGGCAACTTCAGCTAGAATATCCGTTGCCAACAGTATACCCTGTCCGCCTACTCCGACTGCCAGTATGTTTGTCGTATCATTCACTGCTAGCACCTACACGCTTTCTTTATTGGGGAGCTCTTATCGCCCCCACAGGGCATACTTGGACACATAGGGAACAGCCCACACAGGTAATAGGATCAATATGAGCCTTCCACGATTTCTTCTCATTCCCTTCAACTGCAGTTTGTGTAAGGTCGAACATCAGTGAAGGACAGTTCAATGCATTACACAACTTGCACCCGGTGCACGTTTCATCTACGAGAACCGCCGGATGTTTTTCCGCCTGTGGGAGTAATGCACACGGCCTATTTGAAATGATTACTGACAGTTCATCTGCAAGCAGTGCTTCCTTTAGCGTCTCTTCGAGTAACTCCAGGTCGAATGAATCCACTTGATTGACCCGTTCAATACCCACGGCCCGGCAAAGTCTCTCTATATCCAATGCCTTTGTCTCTTCCTTCACCAACGTCACTCCGGTCCCAGCATGATCTTGAAGCCCCGTTGTTCCTGTTGTGGAATTATCGAGAATCAAAACGGTTATCGTTCCTTTATTGTATACCGCATTAACCAATTCCGGGATTCCTGCGTGAATAAAGGTAGAGTCTCCGATCACGGCAACAACCGGCAAGGTCATGGATTTGTCGATCATGGTCCTCTGTGCGTTTTCAATTCCCAATGCGTTTCCGATACTTGCACCCATACAAACCACGGTGTCCAAAGCGCTCCAAGGGGCGTGGATACCAAAAGCATAACATCCGATATCGCCGGTCGCAATCAAGTCGAGTTTATTCAATGTGTACATAGCCCCTCTATGTGGGCAACCGGCGCACATCGTCGATGTCCTCGGGATCAGATCCTTCGTGTCTATCGAAACCCCCTGGATCTCTTTTGCGTTTGATGACTTGATCTCGGGTATCACTTTTGAAAGGCTCTCTTCTAAAATCTCTATAGAAAGCTCTCCAACCCTGGGGATTATTTCCTTTCCCACAACATTCAGTCCCAATGAGCGGATGTGCTCTTCGAGAAAAGGTTCCAGTTCCTCAACTACCACGAGCATTTCGACCTCAGAGGCAAAGTCTTGGATCAAACGGACCGGCAGAGGGTGGATCATGCCGAGTTTTAAAAAGGATGCGGATGGCATTACCATTCTTGCATACTGATACGGGAAACCACTCGATATAATCCCTACCTTTTTGTCCCCCCATTCTATCCTATTCAGTTCTGTGTGCTCGGCAAACGAGCTGAGTCTATGAAACCTCTCAATAAGTTGATAGTGACGCTGCAAGGCCGGGGGATTTGCAATGCCCCTGAATCTGCCATCATCAGGAAACCCGATAGGCTCTTTCTCTACCCTCTCATGGCATTGAACAACCCCTTTGCAGTGAGAGAGCCTCGTGGTACTCCGCAACATAACAGGGGTATTGTAATCTTCGCTGATCTGCAAGGCTACCCCTACGTAATCTTTGGCTTCCTGACTATCGGATGGGTTAAGCACGGGGATTAAGGTAAGCTTTCCATAATATCGATAGTCTTGCTCACTCCCGGAACTGAACATGCCTACGTCTTCTGAATTTATTATCACAAAGCCGCCTCCCACTCCGATATAGGGAGACCTGAGCAGGGAGTCGGATGCCACATTGACGCCGTATTGTTTCATAGCCACAATAGCTCTTGCTCCAGCCCATGACGCTCCAAATGCTACGTCAAAAGCTACCTTTTCGTTTGTCGACCACTCCACATAGATGTCCGGATACTCAGTAGAGATTGTTTCGGCAATCTCCGTACTGGGTGTTCCGGGATAAGCAGTGGTAACCCGTACGCCGCTTTCGTAAGCGCCACGAGCAAATGCCTCGTTTCCGGATAGAAGTCTCCTCATGGTCAATACCTCAATCAGTTTATGGGTGGGTGCCGTGGGTGAAAATCACCCCTCACATGGCTTTTCGGTGTCAGGTGTCAGGTGTCAGAAGAGGAAAATACAAGATCTAAAACCTGAATATTGAAAACCGGAGTACCAAAAAAGAGTGGAAACTGCTTCCGATTTCACAAGAAGAGAAAAAGAGAGGGATAGGTCAGGAGGAGGAGTCAGGGCGCAATTGTATTGATCATCTTCTATGGCAAGATCTATACCAACCTACGGGCTGAAAGGGGATGAATAGACCAACCACAGGGACAAACCTTGCAGGATCGTACTACATATTCAATTAATTGGGGGAACTGAGCATGATAAAAGGGTTGCCGAATTGCGGTTGCAGGGGTTTTATGGGTGAATCTTCACAGCATCACTGAGTTGATCCTAGTGAAAGGTGTAGACCCACGGGTACACTTTCATCGTTTATAGAATAAAGCCTCCTTCAATAACCGATCGTTGCGGCCATGATGACGCATATCTACATGTAGCTACATGGATACACTTCTTGTGGGAAAGAAGGGCTGGGCCGACTACGACCACTGACTGGTGTTTATGTCAAACCTTTTCAGCTTTTTGTAAAGGGCGGTCCTATGGATTCCCAGAATCCTTGCCGCCTTCGCCTTATTGCCATTGACTGATTTAATTGTTCTTACGAGGAGGTCTATTTCAACGTCTCTTACGCATCTCTTTAGCGGGGGAGGATCGTGAGCTGTTTTCAGTGAGGTTCGAAAAAATGATGGTAAGTCTTTAATATCTATGGTTTTTGCTTCAACAAAATTTGCCGTTCGTTCAAGGATATTTCCGAGTTCTCTCACGTTTCCCGGCCAATGGTATTCCTGGAGCAATTCGATAACCCCTTTTGAAAGATGGATATCTCCTTTGCCATTCTGGTCACCCATCTTTCTTAAGATATGATTGGATAGCAGAAGAATGTCCTCTTTCCTCTCCCTTAAGGGAGGAATAACAAGACGTATGACGTTCAGTCTGTAATACAAATCAGTCCTGAAGGCATTCGCCTTTACCAGCTCATCAAGGTTTTGATGTGTTGCGCTTATCAAACGAAAATCAACCTTTATTGGCCGCGTACCCCCAACTCTCGTGATCTCTTTTTCCTGAAGAACCCGGAGCAGCTTTGCCTGCATCTCCAAAGGCATATCTGCGATTTCATCCAAAAAGATCGTCCCTTTATCAGCCAGTTCGAACTTGCCCGGTTTTGCCTTTTTCCCCGCACCCGTAAAAGCTCCGGCTTCGTAACCGAAGAGCTCGGATTCGAGGAGGTCTCTTGGAATAGCAGAACAATCGAGCCGTATCATCGGTTTATTTCTTCTTGGACTGGCATAGTGAATTGCATGGGCAAATAACTCCTTACCTGTGCCGCTTTCGCCGAGGATCAGGATAGGAGAAGTAACTTTGGCCGCCTTTAAGGCCAAGCGTCGAACATCTTCTATTGCTTTGCTGTTACCGATGATGTTTTCAATTGTGTATCTCGATGACCAGACATTTTGCAGCTCATTCTTGTAGTGTGCAACGGTAGTTTCCAGCACATTCAATCTTTGCATAAGGTGTTTCAAGTCCGTCAGATCCTTGAAAAGGATTACCCCCATTACACCGATCATTCGGCCATCTTCCTTTATGGGAACCCGGTTAACGACCATCTCTCGTCCATCATCATTTCTGAAGGGCACCCCGATATCCGGTTCTCCGCTTTCCAGGACCTTAAATAACCTCGATTCGGGGCTGATAAGGCTCAGATGTCTATTAATGACCTCATCTTTTTCTCTCCGTATACAACTGAGGTGTTGAGGATTGCAGTATCGTATCACCCCCTTTTCATCGGTCACCACTATCCCTTCATATGCATTGTCCAGAATATTTTCAAAGAGAGAAAACGTGTGCTTGGATTCCTCCAGTTTTTCGTCAAACGATCTTGACAATTCATCATACCTATCCTGGATGGATCGGAGTTCAAACCGGCAAGATTTAAAGAGACGATCCAGGGGAATAATCCCGGAGAACCTTCCGGTTCCATCAACGACAATAAAGGGAGAGCGATAATCAGACTGCCCGCGTAATATATCCTCCAGCGGAACATCTTCACGCACCACTTCGAAGTCTTTCTCGGTCACCTCTTTAATTGAGGTATCGAGGTCATATCCCTGAAGCAGGGCTTCAAAGACCTTATCTTTTGATACTACTCCAATGGGGTGAGATTGATTATTCAAGACAGGTATTATATAGATTCCATCATTCTGAGAGAAGAGTCGTAATACATCATTGAATCCGGAATCTTCTTCCAGATAAATTGGAGTACTATCGACGATAATATCCATTATCCTCTTTTTCTTGGACATATCCTCCTCCTCAGGTTTTGGATCTTGCATATGGGGAGCCGGGTTCATGGTCCTTTGGCCCTCGGTCGGAAACAGTGGAGGACAATCCCGTCGAGTTCGATGTAGTCTACCTCCACGTTCATGCCTATGGTCATCTCCTCGCAAGGTAGCTTTACCCGGGAAAAGACCCTTCCCTCAACTCCCTCGAGATTTACCATGGCTACGGTGATCGGATTACCCCTGGAGGATGGTTGGGCCATTGTAGTAAAGGAATAGACCTCTCCCTTTCCACTGTGTTCTTCCGGTTCCACATCCTCGCTGAGACAGTCAGGACAAAAGGCCCGTGGGGGGAAATGAAGGGTGTCGCAGGAACGGCACCGGGTAACGAGAAACCTCCTCTGCTGGAGCCCTTCGAAGAAAATGGCCATCGCCTTATCACCATTCTTTTCGATCGCCCGCCAAAGGGCCTTCGATCTCGTGACGGTCATCACGCCTCCCCCTCCATGATTAAAACTACCGATCCATTCACCATCCCGTGTTCTGCCTGGATCAAACCAAGCTGAGGACCATTCACCTGGCGCCCTTCAGCCTCTTCACGCAACTGGGCGCAGACCTCAATGATCTCCAATAGGGGTGTGGCCCCTGCAGGGTGGCCCAGAGAGAGCCTTCCGCCGCTTGGATTGACGGGAAGTTCCCCGTCGATTGCGGTTTTTCCTTCGCGCACAGCCTGAGCAGCCGTGCCCCTTTCGAAAAAGCCCATCTCCTCGTAAGTCATTATTTCAGTGCCTGCAAAGGCCCCGTAAATCTCGACTACATCCAGATCTTTCGGGGTTATCCCTGCAACCTCATATGCCTCATGGGCTGCTCTCCGAACACAGGGGAAGCGTGCAGCATCGCCTCTGGCGGGAAAGTAGTTCGTGGCATCGTGGGCTTCCCCGAAGCCCCTTATGTTGATCCGTTTTCCTCCCAGTTGCCGGGTAACATCCTTGGATGCCAATATTACAGCAGCGGCCCCCTCGGAACGGGCGCAACACTCGAGGAGTCGTATAGGAGGGCAGATCACCCTGGAATCGAGGACGTCGTCGATGGTAATGGGGTCTCTGAACTGTGCCATGGGGTTCCCGGAAGCGTTGCGGCGCAGCAGAACCGGCAGGTAAGCAATATCTTCGGGACAGATCCTGTGAGTGATCATCCACCTTTGTTGGCTCATCGCATAGAAGGGGAGCGGTCCGGTCACGCCGCAGAGGGACTCATAGGGCCCATATGTGCCTGCATGCCGATCGGCCAGGGATGTCTGATCAAAGACGGGGTCATCGAGGAGCATCGGCTTCAATTCCACACCGATTATGAGACAAGTATCCATGCGGCCCGTCATGATCTCGGTGGCTGCAATCTTCACGGCTCCGGCTGAAGACATCCCCCCACACTCATAAGTCCCTAGAAGCTTCGTCTCAATACCGAGGTGGGCGGCAAGACGGGGAGCGAAGAGCTGCGCATTTACGAAGTTTCCAAACCCCTCATGTGTGATGAGAATGCCCTCGATATCCTCCCTGGGGATACCACTTTTACGGATGGCCTCTATGGATACCCGGCCGGCCAGATCGAGAAAGGTGCCTTCCAGGGACTTTCTGACCGGTGTCTGCGCAAATCCGACAATATATATTTCATTACCCCTTCTCATTCTTCCCTCATTCATACAAAGTACAAACCAACATCAAGCAAGCAACCCCCCTGGGAAATTAACACAGGAGTAAATGAAAGCTCTCCTGTGGGCTACGGCATGTTATCGGTCTTTTTGAGAAGTTACAAAAGATGCGGATGAAATCATCCGGGCGGTTCATCTTTCCCTCAGATGTTCAGAGTATTGAACCAAGCCGGCTAGGACAGTTACTGCATTATCAGCTGAACGATGACACAATATTCCGTTTGTCTCCAGGATCATCGCTAATTCCTTTTCCACTTCCGTAACTCCAGGGAACCAAGGTGACGTCAGAATAATCGGCTTCCCATACTGGTTCATCAATTCCGGCAGATCACGAGCGATACCCTGGTCGTTCGCCACAAGCTCAGCTGTCCGGTTCAAGTCATCATCTTTCCCGGATTGAGCTGATAAGGAGGCCTGGGCCATCATGGTCGCCGCACCAAATCCCAGCAAGAGAAGGCTATCTATATTAGGACAGTCCAGGAGTGACTCAATGCAAATCCGCAGTCCTTCAGGGTTCCTACCTCCTACTGTGTCCACAGGATTACCCCGGCTCCACCGAGAAGCAAGTACCTGATTCAATTTATTAAACGTCTCCTCAGGAAGGGGGACAACGTCCAATCCCCGCTTAGCACAAGCGTCACTGGCAAGAACACCCCAACCTCCAGCAGTAGTGATGATACCGACTCCCCTCCCTCGGGGGAGCGGTTGCTTAGAAAGGGCGACAGTCACATTGAACAGCTCATCCTCATCTCTGACCTTAATAACACCCGTTTGCTTGCAAAGAGCATCGAAGGTTGTCTCCGAGGCTGACAAGGCAGCAGTGTGAGACTGGGCGGCCCTCATCCCAGCGTCTGTATTGCCACCCTTAAGCGCCACAATCGGTTTCACTTGAGTGACTCTTCTCACCACCTCAAAGAACCTCCTGCCATCTCTGAAGCCTTCCACATACACAATGATAACTTCCGTTTCGTCATCTTCGCCTAAGAACTCAATAAAGTCCTCGCAATGCAGGTCTGCCTCATTGCCTGTGCTGATGTACCGGCTAAAGCCGATATTGTGCCGGAATGCCCGTCTCGTAAGGGAGGAGCCAACATTGCCGCTCTGAGTGACCACGGCCAGGCCGCCGGGTTTCGGAAACTGCTCCAGCGTTCTTATACACAAACTCGATGTCTTACTCACTACCCCATTGCAATTGGGGCCAACAAGGACCATCCCTCCTGCATGTGCTATATCAACCATTTTCTTCTCAAGCACTTTGCCTTCACCCCCCAGTTCAGCAAAGCCGGCAGAGATGACGATACCAGCTTTAACCCCTCTTCGCACACATCCTGCTATTGCCTCAGGAACAATGTCTGGAGGAACTAAAACAACCGCCAGATCCGCTGCCTCCGGAATACCCGCAACTTCGGAATACATACGCAAGCCCAGTATCTCTCCTTCGTTGGGATTCACAGGGTAAACATTGCCCCTGTATCCTCCTCGGAGTAACTGCGACAGCATAGTAAAGCCCCATTTCTCCGGATTGTTGGAGGCCCCGATTAAAACAACTGATTTAGGGTTAAATAGTGGTCTAAACCTTTCAAGTATTGCTGACATACTACCCCCTCGTTCGGGTCTTTGTACGGGAAATTTTTTGCTCTGGATTCCTAAGGAACGGAAATTAAATAAGTTGATTGAAATTGCACTCAGATTTGGGTTGAGTTTGTTCGATCTGAAAATGGAAAACAGGAAGAATAGTAGCGCCTATTTTGAGGATTTTGTGATTGAAGATCGGGCAAAGATGGCCTGAAGATGAGATGCACAAATGGGGAAGTTATTTCGTCCCTGTCCCTAAGCAAGAGACAAATATGCTGTTCTTCCCCTCAAACCAAAAGGATTCGACTTGTGCAGTTGGTCAAGTTTACCGCTTGCCGCCTACTTGCTTCGTTTGCTTCTTATGAACTACAGTCTTGCATAAGGCTGAATGTGTAATGGGATAAAAAGTCTCGTATGTCTATTTTAAAAGTTGACCAGGTCCTTACGTATAAGAAGCAAACGAAGCAAGCAGCCGGCGCTTAACGCAATCCTGCTCAACTGCAGAGGTCCAAAAGATTTGCTTCTTATGACAGAAATTATATACGGGAGAAACTTCCCTGTCAAGCAAGAAAGCGTAGCAAGGTACAATGGTTAAATGTGATCCGGATATGTGCCTCCGGTTCGGTCTTAAGGCTGCATCGTTCTTCATTTCGGCTAAAGATGGAAAAGGGGTCGAATTCATCCAATGATGACGCAGCCGCATCACATCCCGTACTTCAGCAAGCAGTATTTACCAACAGAAATACAAAAGATGCTAAAGGATTCAGGGACATTCCGAATCCAGATTCTGGGCGGGTGAAAAAAGTAGGCGGAATAGCCGGCAGAAGAACGGGGGCATCAGCAACATTTCGATATTTTGGTTTGCTCTATTCTTCTTAGGGACGGGGACAAAATAACTTCCTCAAGTTGGCGCTCAGATTTAATTTAGGTTAGATTTGTTCGATCTGAAAACACAAAACCACTGGAATAGTTTTACCTATTTCGAGGATTTTGTGTTTGAAGATCGGGCAAAGATGGCCTGAAGATAAGATGCACAAATGGGGAAGTTATTTCGGCCTCGCCCCTAAGTACAAATAGTCACATAGCATACATCAACAGGATATGAAACGCATATTATCACCTCCTAAAAAATCAAGAGGACTTTTCGCCTCTTTGATTGTCATGTTCTGGAGGGTATGGGTATAGATCATGGTGGTCTTTACATCGCTATGGCCCAATAACTCTTGAATTGTGCGAATATCATAATTGGCCTGCAACAAATGACTTGCAAAACTGTGACGAAACGTATGAGCTGAAGCTCGCTTTAGAATTTTCGCTTTTTTAACGGCGCGCTTAATGGCCTTTTGAACATGGGTATCGTGTAGATGGTAACGCCTGTATTCCTGAGTATCCAGCAAAAGAGTCAAAGTCTTGGCAGGGAAAAACCACTGCCGGATCAACTCCTTGGCTTCATTCTTTTATTTTTTCTACAATTGATCGAACATGAATGCTCCGGCATAGCCGGATTCAAGATCATTTTCGTGCAGAGAGATAACCGAGTCAAGATGTTTCTTTAAATCAGGAATGATTTTTTCAGGCAGGGGAACAGTCCTGTCCTTTTGACCTTTTCCGTCATGGACAGTTAAGATCAGGTTGTCGAAATTGAAACTATTTATCCGAAGATTCAGGCACTCGGACAGCCGAAGCCCGCAGCCATACAAAAGGTTTACGAATAAAATTTAATAGAAGGTTTCTGGTCTCTGTTGCGCTCTTGGCTGCGACCTCATCGAGGGATTTCTCAAGAAAAGTTGCCCAACTACATCGGATTCTTTGAGTTTGTCCATAACGCAAAAAAAAACGAGGGAGGAGTGAAGAGGAGGAGTGAAGAGGGACGTCCTTAAATAATTAAATAAGTACAAGATAAAGATAATATTATTTTACAATTTAAGGACGTCCCTCTTTAATCCCTTTTGCAACGTTAGGGTTTACTGTAATCCATATCGTAATAACGATACCCAATATCAATGCTCCATTTCTCGGACAATATAAAACCAAGGACCGTGTTTATGCTCCAGGTCAAATCAGACGCCGACCCAATGCCGAATCCGCCCATATCCCCACCCACCGCCAGGGTCCACTTTTCAGCAAAAGGCCACACAACCCGGCCGCCGATCACCGGTTCGATCCAATCCTCACAACTCCGCAGTTGCGCCTTTCGACTTTTTAAGGTCTTCTGGGTCAAAAAGTCTAAAAGTCTAAGAGTCTAAGAGTAAAAACATAGGACTCAAGGTTTTTTCGTTCGATGTTCATGTTTTGAAATGCTTCTGAGCATGGCCAGTCTCCCTTGAAAATCCTCTCTTGACATTACGATTTTCAAGGTTATAATACCTTCATGATTCCTCGACCCCGTGCACTCAAACGAATTGCCGAAGCGCTCCGCGTCCATCCGATCGCTGCCCTTCTAGGTCCGCGCCAATGCGGGAAGACCACTCTCGCAAGGATGATTGCCGAACGCGAACCATGCACCTATTTCGACCTTGAGAACCCTGTTGACAATCGCCGCCTGTCCGCGCCCATGCGGGCATTGGAGGAACTTTCCGATTTAGTGGTTATCGACGAAATTCAGCGACAGCCCGAGCTGTTCCAATTGCTGAGGGTCCTGGTTGATCGGCCCCAGAATTCTACCCGTTTTCTTCTGCTCGGATCTGCTTCCCCTCATTTGGTTAAGGGGGTTTCCGAATCTCTCGCCGGACGTCTTGGATTTGTCGACCTGTCCGGCTTTGATCTCCAGGAAGTGGGCATAAAGAAACGCACTCCCCTTTGGATACGCGGCGGGTTTCCGCGATCTTTTTTGGCGCTTGATGATACCGCCGGCATGGCTTGGCGTAATGATTTCATCCGCACCTTCCTTGAGCGGGACATCCCTCAACTCGGTATCACCATCCCGGCTGAAACCCTGAGACGTTTCTGGACCATGGTCGCACACTATCATGGTCAGGTATGGAATGCCTCACAGTTTGCAAGATCACTCGGCACCTCAGAAAACACAGCCCGCCGCTATCTTGAT
>DAOWME010000201.1 GCA_030643245.1 Deltaproteobacteria bacterium | reverse complement strand
CTATCAGGAGTTGCTGTAAGACTATCGCTACAAAGGATAATATAAAGGCAACAACAAAGGCCAATCGCACTCCATTGACCTCCCCCAAGATACCAATGCACACGCCGCCCAAAATCGGCCCAAGGGCCATGGGGATACGTCGCACAAGGGAGTGCATTGAGACCCCCATGGTTCTTTTGTTCTCTGGAAGTACCCTGGCTACAAGGCTCATGGTTGCAGGCAGAGAAATGGCCGTCCATGACAGGAAGAATACAGCCCCCACCAAAACTGCTTGCCATGTGGGAACCAAGATAACAACCAGAAATCCACCCATGGCGACGATATTGAAGACGAGAAGGGCCCGTTTGAAACCGAAGCGATCGGAAAGGTACCCTCCAGGGAAAGAATAGAGGGCTGATAGCAGATTATCGAGACCGTTGAGGAGCCCGATAGACAGAGCGCTGCCGCCCAAGGCTATGAGATAGATGGGCAGGAACCTCTCGGCCATCTTTTCGCCCATACCCACAAGGATGACCATGCACAGCATACCAACCGTGCTTTGATGTAGGCCAAGAAAGCCTGTAACACGCTTCAATCGGGACATCTTAAATCAATCTATCTTTTTTCTAGTCGATTCAGCGACTACATGTAAAGGGCATCAGACATAGAAGATGTCATAGAAGTTCAGAAGACATTATACCCTTTAAAACCTCTTCCAAGTCAGATATTTTTGTTATCGGTGTCTTGCACGTATACTGTTCGCATATGAAAACAGTAGGCCGCCCATTTATGGGATTGAGTTCCTTCGCATACGGGGAGACCTCCGAAAGTCTCCTGCCCTTATCTCCTTGAGGCCGAAGCAATAGTACCTTGTTGGGCAGAAACATGGTGTGCACGACTCGGACCATATCCATCGTCGTCTGAAGATCCGGCTCCCCTGCAATCACCAGCTCCAGGCTTGGGCCAACCATGAAATCAAGAGCGCTCAAAAACTGAGAATACCCCGTCGGATAAGTCGCAACATCTTGAGAAAAAGCCTTAGCCAATTTATCAGCTCTTCTCTCTAGATCAGTGTTTCCAGTCATCCTGGCCAGACGCATAAGGTTCAAGGCTGCTACCGAGTTGCCGGAAGGGAGCGCACCATCATAAATCTCTTTGTTTCTGGCAATCAGTTTCTCGTTCCCTCTCCCCGTGAAGAAAAAACCGCCGTTTGCATCATCCCAAAAAAGGTCAATCATCGCCCGATTGATGGCAACGGCCTCCTCGAGATAGGAGAGTTCAAAGGAAGCTTCATAAAGCTCGATAAGCCCCCAGACCATGAAGGCGTAATCATCGAGGTATCCGGAATACGCAACATCACCCTGCCTATATCGCCGAAGGAGCCTTCCATTGCCATCCCTGAGTCTCTGTAAGATGAAAGACGCCGCCCGTTTCGCTGCGTCTATGTATGATTGACAACCAAAGGCCTTATATCCATTGCTTAGAGCCGCGATCATAAGCCCGTTCCACGATGTGAGAACCTTGTCATCCTTTAAAGGATGGGTTCGTTCATCTCGGATGGCAAAGAGCCTGTGTCTGGCATCCTCTAGCAGCCTTTTAAGTTCCTTCTGATCCATGCCTGCTTTCTTCGCAAAGGCCTCGGGCGCCAATCGGATATGGGGAATACTCCGGCCATCCTCGAAGTTACCCCCATCCGAAATATCGTAGAAACGGCAGACGAGGTCGCCTAGCTCGTCTCCCAACCCCTTCTTGACCTCTTCAGGGGTCCAAACATAGAATAGCCCCTCTCTGCCTTCACTGTCAGCGTCTTCTGCCGAATAAAATCCGCCCTCAGGAGCGGTCATATCGCGAAGCACGTAAGTAAATATCTCCCGCGTTACCGTAGCATACTCCTCTTTCCCAGTTACCAGATATGCTTCGGTGTAGGCCATGGCGAGCAGCGCCTGATCATACAGCATCTTTTCAAAATGGGGGACGAGCCATCTTTCATCAACGGAGTAACGGTGGAAGCCGAAACCTACCTGGTCATATATGCCGCCACGGCGCATCCCATCAAGCGTCCTTTCCACCATGTGGAGCGCCCCAGAATCACCGCTACGTCTGTGCCACCTCAACAGGAAAGTCAACTGGTGAGGTGTAGGAAATTTGGGCGCTTGGCCAAAGCCACCCCACTTGGGATCAAAGCTCCTGGCGAGTTGCTCGTTGCCCCTCTGAAGGGTATCGAAACCGAGAATGTCACCGCTGCCTGTGCGGGCCGGTTTCGGCTTGATGGCCTGGGTGACTTCATGAGCGGTCTTGAGTAACCGTGCTCGGTCCTCTTTCCAGATTTTACTAATATTAGTGAGTATCTCGACAAGGCCCGGCATCCCCATTCGACTCGTTTTGGGAAAATAGGTGCCGGCATAAAAGGGCTTGCCCTCCGGTGTCATGAAGATGGAGAGAGGCCATCCTCCACGCCCTGTGAGGGACTGGCATACAGACATGTAAACAAGGTCGATGTCAGGGCGCTCTTCCCGGTCCACCTTGATAGAGACGTACGATCCATTTAAAATGCGGGCAACTTCCTCGTCCTCAAAGGATTCGTGAGCCATCACATGGCACCAGTGGCACGTTGCGTAGCCGATCGACAGGAAGATGGGCTTGTCTTCCTTCTTCGCTTTGCGAAAGGCCTCATCACCCCAGGGATACCAGTTCACAGGGTTTTTAGCATGCTGGAGAAGATATGGACTCTTCTCGTGAAAGAGGTGGTTAAACCCGAGTTTTTTCTTTTCGTTATCATCACCCATAGCACCACCCAAGAAAATAATCGAGAGAAAAGAAATGAGCGCCATAAAAACCCGCAACTTCATACTCCGCCTTCCAACGTGCATTACAACAAGTCACTCTTGCTCCCCATTCTAGTCTCTTTCAGTACACATTCTATGAAGAGTCCTCCGTGGCCGCTGAGCCAATGTGTATGAGCAAGGCGGCCCCTCCGGAGACACCTCATATAGCACCTCCTATAGCCGGGGCATTCAGTTTCCTCAGCCGTTCTTGATCTTGCAAACTTGTTATTCATATGGATTATCAAGATCCGTGCCAACGAAAGATTAAAACAGAAGAATTGCATAAATCGTTTTAATATCAGTTGGTTACAAGCAACAAGGGTAGTCGATACACTGCCAGAAAGAGCGAAAGAATGAGAGACAGTTGTGAGACGCTTCATCCAAAAGTATTCAACAACGAAAGGCCATTCACCCCGTATTAGTGCACTCAAGGATGAGAAGAGGTCCACAACTGAGAAGCACAGACCACGGCAAGGCAAAATTGCGTCTCAGGTTGGCTGTTGAGACACCAGTGTCTCACGAGACACCAGGGCAGTTGATATATATAAGTATGATTCATGACCGGTCAAGGGACTACTCCGTTTTTTCTTGAGAAAACCCTGCCCTACCCATATATTAGGACAACAGAGACAAAACCATTTTCTTGTTGACAGAGAAGATTACGGCATCATATAATTTATTACGGTCTATTCTCTTTTGCCCTCAATACTGAGAACCCTCGCAATGCAGCAAAAGCTAAAGGAAGAAATTGTCCAATACCTTCATGATAGAGGCGCCGATATGGTTCGTATCGCCTCAGTGAAAACATGGGCGGAGGTAGGCATGGTGCGAGAGGCATACCGTCCGAGTTCTCTGTGGCCTTCCAGTAAGTCCGTAATAGTAATCGGCCTCCAGATGCCACTGCCGATTGTCGAAACGACTCCATCGGCACAGCACATGGAGTTGTATCGTACTTGCAACCGTCTCCTCGACAACCTCGCTTTCCAACTCACCCTGTGGCTGAACCGGAAAGGCCATGCATCGGTTTTCTTCAGCAGAGACGGTTATGGAAGTATCGATATCTTGATCAAGAAACCTGCGGCTGCCTTTGCCCATACATTTGCAGCACAATACGCCGGGCTCGGAAATATCGGAGTGAATCACACAATACTCACCAGGGAGTTCGGTCCGAGAGTAAGATTTGTTTCTGTTTTTACCAACATCGAGCTGCCTCCTGACAAGATGCTTAAGGAGAGTCTCTGTATACGTTGTGGGACATGTGTAGAATGTTGCCCGGCAAATGCTTTTACTATAAGTAAGGATGAGCTTAGAGATCAAATGGGGAAGATAGTGGCCGATTATGACAAGCTGGCCTGTGCGAAGAGGAGCAAACTGCTGACTGAGAAGAGGTGTTATCCGTGCGGAATATGCGTGAAGGTATGTCCTGTGGGGGAAGATAGAAAACTGTACGGACGCGAGAAAGCTCTTAAGCACTATCGTGAGGAAGTCAAATCCTTATCTCAGGCCCGAAAAGATCCGCTGTATAATTCCTGGGAACACATTCGAAGCCACGGTAGTCTGCCGATCGAGTGACGAGTATAAGCAGAGATTTTGAAACTCATTTGAATTATGCCTTTAAGCTATTGTCAGGGGGGCTATTCGTTTACTTCTTATGAACTACTATGTCATAAGGTATTCGTTCTTAGTGTAATAGTGGCTTATCTGTAGATAGGGGTTTGCGAGAAGGCTTTACGTATAACAAGTAACCGAATACCCCGACAATTTGTAGCTCATAATTGAGTTTCAAAATTTCTGATAAGAGGATTTTTCCCTTTTCACGCCCAGCACAAAAACTATAGGGACACCAATTCGAGACCCCGAGGTAGAAGGAGAAGACACCCATGCTATCAGAGGTTCCAGTAGGCATCACTTCAATTTGCAGTAAATGGTCTGATGACCTGTCCGGTATAATGGAAGATAGTGCGTGTGCCGACTATGTGAGAAGCGAGCTACCAGATCTGCTGCGCAACAAAGGGCTTTTCGCACAAATTCTTGGCAACCTCTTGGAGGGGGGAGCATACCCTGACCTTAGACGTTCAACAATGTTTGACAACGAGTTGATTCTCTTTACGGATCCGTCCGGGCACTTCTCTTTGAGGTTATTCTTGTGGGGGTCTGGTGAGTATACGGTGGTTCACGACCACAATTCATGGGGCGTAATAGGCCCCGTGTCAGGAGTGCTTGAGGTCATCAACTACAGACGCGAAGATGATGGATCCCAAGAAGGATACGCGCGACTAGAGGAGACCGGTAGGCTGAGATGCTTGCCCGGAGACACAGCATACACACTACCGCTGAACAAGGGTATCCACAAGATCGGAAATCCGACTCAAGATACCATGGCCTCTCTAGCTATGTACGGAAAGCCGCTCCCCAGGAGCTATATAAACGGGTTCGACATCGAGAGCAATCACGTGTACAAGATACTTCCGCCAAAGGTTAAAAAAAAACAGCTTGCGGAGCAGGCCTTATCCGGTCTGCGGCAAGTCCCTGTGATAAGACATTGCTTTTCTGGGGAAGGAGTATAGAAAAATTGTTCTTGTGAGACAAGGACGGCTACCAACTTAAAGCGGGACACTTTCCATAGCTCAATCATTTAGAAGTTTTTTAAAAGATTACAAACAACGCTCAACAAAACTAAGAACAAAGCAAACTAAAAATGCTTTAATACTCTTCCACCAAACTCATTATTCAAAATAGTGGCGGAAGGGGAGATTTTAGAATTGAGAGAGCGTTGTCGTAAAATATTTTCAATATTATCATGTCCGGTTAAATATTCTGTAAGAAAAATAAGCAAACTTGCGGAGAT
>DAOWME010000144.1 GCA_030643245.1 Deltaproteobacteria bacterium | reverse complement strand
TAGTTTCCATCCAGGAATGGCCATTTTTCCCCTGAGCTGCGTTCTCCTCCGGTTTCCGCCTGCGACGTACGATCATGTACGACTCGGCGCAAACCGTCGTGCGGCCTTGCTCAGAGAAAAAATTGCTCATTTCTGAATTGGAAACCAACTCGTGCCCATTTTCTTAAGAAGTCCATTTATGGATGGGCACTAGTTAGGGACGAATCTTTGATTGTTGTTATACCTGAGATACCCTTCTCATGGCGAATCATTAGAACTGGAACCAGCGACAAAATCGCGAATGGCTCGGAGTTCGGCTCGAATTGCTTTTGTTTTCCCATGCAGGAGATTTGAGGCAAACTTGATAAGACGTGAGCATGCATAGAATGAGAACCCGGAAAGCTGCTCAATAATTGAGCCATGCCTTTTCAATATTGCAAGGCGGTTCTTGCTGAAGTGATAGACATAGAAGGGCTTTTCTTTGTGAGAGCTTCCACTCCACTTGTGGTAAATCTTTGCATTGAGATTAATTCCCACATGTATGCCTCTTTCCCTCAGGACACACGAATAAGACAAATCCTCATATCCAAAAAAATAGGCCTCGTCAAGCAGACCGATCGTTTCAAACAGAGCACGCCGCGCTACGAAACAGCAGCCTGTGAGGTGTTCTGTCCTGTGGGTGCCCGTCCATTGACCGTTGTCTGTCTCGTCAAATCCTACATGCATTGCATTCATCCGCCACAGTGTTATTCGGCCACCCGCGTACCAGATCCGCGTTGGATCATCTTTGTACAAGACCTTTGGGGCAACAGCCATCCAGTCAGGACAATAATTCAGGGTCTCAATCAGTTGCCCCAAGAAGTCAGGTTCAACTACCGTGTCGTTATTGAGGAGACATACGTATGGATATCCCCTTTTTAATGCGTATCTTATACCAACGTTGTTTCCTGCAGCAAAGCCCAGGTTGGCCCCATTCAAAACAAAGACGAGGGCTTCGAAGCCGTGGGTATGGGTCAGGAGCTTTTCCTGCTGGGCTACCCCCCCTGTCTCCGCCTCTTCTCTGCTGTATGTGACGGTCTTAACAGGTTCAGACCCAAATCGTTCTATCTGAATCCATTCTTGAACCTTCTCGACTGACCCGTCCGTCGAACCATTGTCCACCAATATGACCCGATAATTAGGATACGTGATTCGCCGCAAAGAATCAAGGCAGTCAATTGTATCTTGCCAGCCATTCCAGTTGAGGATGATGATAGCCACCTGATGTGAGACTTCAGGACTTTTCAGCTCCCTGTTCTCCTTCACAAGAACCATACAGCCATCTCATTGTCAGAGACCCTCACCTTTTTCATGATCTCCCGACGTTTCCACCACTCTCTGGCTCAGTATTTTCGAATGTCTTGCCTGACTGAATTACCCTATTAGCGCCACCAGCATAGCCCTGGTTTGCATCCTGGGCCAATATCTTGACCCCCGGGTTGACCTCTGCAACTGGTCGAATCTGATCGGGGATACTGAAGTTATCTATAAGGATAACTTCATCTAGAGCAAGAGTCTGCCCGTTAAGACTTTCCAGGCAAGAGTGCAAAGAATGGTAGTTCTGGTAGTTGATAATCCCGGCGGCGACACGAGGTTTACGTTTCATACTTCTGTTCCGATCCACAAATGGCTATTGTCATTGCCAGTAAAGCAATCTCCTCGATGTAGTGGCATTTCTTCGTCAACGACGGGCTTCTATAACAACGACGAGGAATTGTGACGTCAATTGCCCGGACCTGTTAAGAAGTTGCTTCGTCTTCTTTTCTTACCATCCGGGCAGAATCCGTAAACACCCTTGAAACCTCCTGTAAATACGCAGACTATACCCTTTGTCGCAAAGCCACAAATATCTTGCACATATTACGGTTTGAGGAACCATCGCGATTAGGGAAAGGGACGAAATAACTTCCTCAAGTTGGCGCTCAGATTTAGGTTAGATTTGTTCGATCTGAAAACGCAAAACCGCAGGAATAGTCGAACTATTTTGAGGATTTTGTGTTTGAAGATCGGGCAAAGATGGCCTGAAGATGAGATGTACAAATGGGGAAGTTATTTCGGCCTTGCCCCCAAGCACCTCATTCAGTCAGATGTATGGCAATTTTTAAGGGAGATACTTGGCCGAAACAATAATCAAAGCCATCATTTCTTCTTCACTAGTTCTGCCACGGTTCTGTTATCCTCAACAAGGTATTTGTCGGCAGCCTTCATTATGTCCTCGGGGGTTATTCGTTCTATGATATCTAACCCCTCCTCCATATACCTCCAATCACCGATAACTGTCTGATAATAAGAAAGCATGCTCGCCAACCCCGAATTAGAGTTGAGTCTCCTTATAAAGTCGGTCTGTAACTGGTTCTTTATCTTTCTGAGTTCCCACTCATTTACCGGTTCTCTCTTCAATGTCTCTATCTCCCCATAGATCGCCTGCTCCAATTCAGCATTGGTATGGGGGTGTCTCGGGGTAGCGAAGATGGCAAAAAGATTCGGGTACCTTGCTCCGGGAAGTCCGTTGACAGTATCTACACTGACAGCGATCCTCTCTTCGTCTATCAACCTCTTGTAAAACCTGGAAGTCCGGCCTCTCGATAATATGCCGTCAATGACATCGAAGACATAATCATCAAAATCAGGTACGGTCGGTTTGTGGTAACCTATGATCAGGCGGGGATTCGCATCGAACCTTACTTTTACTCGTCTTTCTCCTTCCTGTTCCGGTTCCTGTAATGGTGTGGAGGGTGGCAGCGACTGTGCCGGGATCCCTTCAAAATATCCTTTCGCGATATCTAATACTTCCAAAGGGTCGATGTCACCAACTATGGCAACCACTGTATTGTTGGGAGCGTAGTAAGTCCTGAAAAACCTCTCTGTATCTTTCGCATTTAGAAATTTCACAACGGAGCCCCATCCAACTATGGGCCTTCTGTATGGGTGAACCATGAAAGCCTCTGCCATGAAGCTCTCAAAGAGTTTCCCTTCAGGGTTGGACTCGGTTTTTTGCCTCCTCTCTTCCGTAACGACGTCCCTCTCAGAATAGAATTCCCTAAATACCGGGTTCAACATCCTGTCTGACTCTATCTTCGCCCATAGTTCGATCCTGTTCGATGGCAGGCTGACCCTGTATCTTGTAAGATCGTAACTTGTGGAGGCGTTGAAACCTACTCCACCGTTCTTTGAGTATAGCGAGTCTATCTCATCCTTTATCACATATCCTTTATGCCTCTTCTGCAACGTTGCCAATTTAGAGCTCAGTTCATCTATTCTGACCTGATCCGCCTCCTTTCCTTTAAATCTCTCTCTATCCAGTTTCACCCCTGTCTTGTCTATTTCACCCAGTATCTCCTTTTCTCCCCTATAATCCATTGTTCCCAAAGTCTTTGTGCCTTTGAAGAGCATATGCTCCAATAGATGGGCTGTTCCTGAGATCGCGGGGTACTCATCGACAGAGCCAACTTTAAAGCCCATAAAGAAAGATACCGTGGGAGAATAATGCCGCTCCAACATGAGAACCTTCATCCCATTTTTCAGGGTATGTTCCTTTACCCGATCCTTAAGGGTCAAAGCTTCTATTTTGGGGGTAACCAATGGGAGAAGGACGAGTACAAAGATAATAATCACAGATTTTTTGACAACGCGCATAGAACTACCCCCTAAGTTGTTGACATTAAAGTTTAACTCCCCTATCAGAAATTTTGAAACTCAATTATGAGCTACAAATGGTTTAAAGACATACTTCAAATGAGTTTCAAAATTTTTCGACCTGTGCAGTTACACAAACCTAGTGTCTTGAAGTGTCTCTAATGATTGCGTTAAGCGCCGGCTGCTTGTTTCGTTTGCTTGTTATACGTAAGGACCTGGCCAACATCCAAATATTCCTGTGGTTTTGTGTTTTCAGATCGAACAAATCTGACCTAAATCTGAGCGCCAACTTGAGGAAGTTATTTCGGCCACGTTCCTAAGCAAACGAAATAAGTAGCCGGCAAGCGGTAAACCTGCTCAACTGCAAAGGTCGAAATTTTTTGTCTAAAGAGCCTGTTGTCAATGAAGACCCTTGTCTTTCAAGACTTCCACCAGTTCTTTCTTCCCTTCATATGTGGCAACGCCCAATGGTGTGACGCCAGTGTTGTCCTTTATGTAAATGTCCGCGCCATTGGCAACAAGCAGTTCAGCTATTTCTTTCCGGCTGGTAAAGACAGCATAGTGCAATGGTGTGCGCCCCCTTCTGTTTTTTGCGTTAACATTAGAGCCTTTGGTTACCAGCAGTTCAGCCAATTCTCTCTGACCTTCTCCAACTGCGTCGTGCAACGGTGTCATACCGTTAACATCTTTCGCATTAATATCAGCACCCTTGGCAATCAGCAGCTTTGTCGATGCTTTCATGCCATCAAATACTGCATAGTGCAACGGCGTTACGCCATTCTTGTCCTTTGCGTTGACATTAGCGCCCTTTAGAATCAAGAACTTCACGATTTCTACCTGACCCTTGAACACTGCAACGAAGAGAGGCGTAATTCCAGAATTGTCCTTTGAGTTCACATCGGCGCCATGAACAATCAGCAGTCGGGCCAATTGATTTTTTCCCTCATACAGAGACACACTCAGTGGGGCGATACCAAGTTCATCTTTGGCGTTAACATCGGCTCCATGTGCGATCAAGCGCCTTACCAATTCGTCGTCCCCGTTCTTCATAGCAAAGTGCAGAGGAGAGGCCTTTTTGCTAAACGTTGTGCCGATGTCATCGGCGCACTCGGTTAATAAAACCTTATTTTTCTGTGTGTCGCTCACCCCCTTTTTCACGTATGACGCAAAAACGGAACCGGCGAGCAATACCAAGACAGCCACGACAACAACCAAACCTCTTTTCATGATGCACCTCCCTTTCCTGCAGAAACAGATATGAAAACTACTCCAATACCCCCTGGAATGTCTTAGCTAATAGTCACAATTGGAGCTTCTTGTTTCTCGGGCGTGCCGATGATTTCGGGTGAGAGTGAGTCGTTGGAGCAATGCAGTGAGGTAATGGCATCCATCTTTCCGCTACCCTTACACTCGACTGCGAGCAATTGACAGCCAATTGAACAGAGAACGTCACTTGCGATGTTGCGCATCATGGTGAAAACGAGAGGTATCAGAACGATTCCTTTCTACATAATATCATACTAGAAACTATTTTAAAATAGATATCTTCACTGGTCAATCTTAATTAATTTCCATCATACAATAATAACCCTTTCCCACGTATCTTCACCCTCAGAGAAGAACCCTGTACCGTGTGATCGGGCACCGAACATCTGAACTAGTGTGCATCCAGAAATGAGATATTTTTTGCAAGGTAAAGGAAGACGAAGATTTTATCCGCAGGAATACATTGGGTAAGTATGGGCACATTGCAATGTGCCCCTATATCTAGAGTCTGACGCAGAGATTGCGGAAAATAGCCATTTATGGATGGGCACGAATTAGGGACAAGGAAAAGATAAATTGCCTGAAGATAAGACGCATCATTTATAGTACCCTCCCCCTTTTTTTACTTATCATTCATATCTTATGAAGGACTCTGAAGCCCTCATATTCATCTTGCTTTAACTATTCGACTATGCTAATTAGTGCTCATCCACATCCATAAATAGACTTCTTGAGAAAATGGGCACGAGTTGGTTTCCAATTCAGAAATGATCAATTTTTCACAAGATCATGCCGCCGGCCCTTAGTGCCTGCGTTTCGTGGGCGAAGACAAGGGATTGTGGGGACTGACACAGTGATTGGGAAAAAGGTCAACTCAGGTAGGTGAGAGGTTTTCAAACACCCTCTAAGGTGGCAAATATGAGTAAAGAGGTGATCATCGAACAGTATATTAACTTCGACAAGAGTATAGACGTTATGGTATACAGAGACGGAGAGTTGACAGACTACTATCTCGATTGTGAATACAAAAGTATTGACGAGATCCTGAAGAAGATAAGGGAAAAAAACCAGGATGCTGTTATTGAACAGTTTTGCTCAGGAGAATTATGCACAGGGGGCTGGATAAAGTGGGAAATAGAGTGAATCAAGTAACCTTTGAGTGGAGACGGGAAACGGTCTTGTGGACGAAAGTTACCGGTGGAATATCCTGGCACTAACCTATATGGCAATGCTGGCATTTGCATTTGTGTTCCAATGCATCCCCCCTGTTCTAAGTTTGATCAAGGAGGAATTGCAAATGTCACACAGCCAGGCTGGACTTCTTATGGGCATCTTTGCCGTACCGGCAATATTTCTGTCCATTCCAGGGGGGCTGCTCTTTGATCGCTATGGGACCAGAGAGATTACCGTAGCCTGTTTCATATTGATGATTACCGGCACTGTAATAATGGTCCTTGGAAGAAACTTTTTATGCCTTGCTTTAGGGAGAATTCTTTCCGGTACGGGTGCCCTGATCCTTACCATAGGTTTGCCCAGATTTGTATCTCGATGGTTTGATGGAAGAGAGCTAGGCACAGCCATGGGGATATTCAATACTGCAATGCCCCTAGGCACCATAATATCCTTTACTACATTCGGAGCCTTAGCACAGAATTTCGGTTGGCGGACATCCATTTCAATCGGTGGCGTTGCCTCCTTCATGGCTCTGGTCGCCTTTCTTCTCTTTTATAAACCGGCCCCTTCTGCGCCGGGCACGCCTCTAGCAGAGAAGGCCCCCGGGCTTTCCACTTTCATGGAAAAGGGCATCTCCATATGGATCGTAGGGATTGCCTGGATGTGGTTCAACGCATCAACAATCTCGTTTGTAACCTTTGCACCGGATTTTTTTTTGACCAACAGAGACTTCAGTATCGAGTTTGCTGGATTTCTTACCAGTTTTCTTGTGTGTGGTTCCCTCATTCTAAGTCCGGTTGTTGGAGGTCTCATAGACAAATTCGGTTGTAAGGAAACGCTAATAGCAGTGGGTGGCTTTTCCTTGGCAATTCTCATTTATTTTGTGCCCTACGCCACCACCTCACTCATTTTTTTGATGGTCATGATCGGGATTTCAGTGGCCCTAATCCCTGTGTCGGTATTCTCATTACCGTCGGATATTATGGAGTCCAAGAATCTTGGTTTTGCCTTTGGGGTCATATCTACGTGTTTGGCTGTTGGAATGCTTCTAGGTCCCTATTTCGTGGGGTTGGTTAGAGACTGTACCGGGTCTTACGAGGCGAGTTTCGGAGTTATGGCGGGATTCGCACTCTGCGTGACTGTAACTACACTGATATTTCCCCTTGTAAAATCCTCAAAGAGATAGGGACCCTTACCTGATATACCGCAGGCCATCTGTCTCTCAATCCCTTTGATCAGAGGAAACAGGAACCACCAGCAAATTTAAAATGTAGCTACCTCTACCCACTAAGAATAATCTCCTGTCGTACTATCCATTTTTGTGGTATAGTACTCCACTTCAACTTTGGTTTTTCTTGGCATGGGGATTGCTGGCCCAAATCTATAGTGTTTTTGGTTTAGATATACAGTTTCTGTGGCGTAACTCGTGAAATTTATCTTGTTATTGCTGGCATCCTTCATACATTGGTTTACACTTTTTAAATTATGGCTGCTTCAACGGTGGTTAAATTTTAACCCGTGCAGAACTCGCATCTAAGTGAGCATAAAGAAAGAACAGTCTAAAGCTACTAAATTTAACCCATAG
>DAOWME010000243.1 GCA_030643245.1 Deltaproteobacteria bacterium | reverse complement strand
CGAAATAACTTCCCCATTTGTACATCTCATCTTCAGGCCATCTTTATCCGATCTTCAAACACAAAATCCTCGAAATAGGCAAAACTATTCCTGTGGTTTTGTATTTTCAGATCGAACAAATCTGACCTAAATCTGAGCGCCAACTTGAGGAAGTTATTTCGGCCACGTCCCTTATAATCATTACCTCGCATGAAACGTGCCACCAGATTGTAATCTGAATAAAACCAATAGCTTCAAATAGTTAGTATTGTTGCTGTCTAAAAATGGTCTTCTCGTGCCACGAGGATATAGCAAAATTTCGAAATCTTTTTTAGCAAGATTTCTAAATCAAAAAGACAAATAGAGAGATATTGTCAGGAAGTACAACTATTTGCAAAGAATAGAGAATTTGTGATAAATAGTGGAAGATTTGCGAAATGGCAGATGGACAGTTTTATAGGTGCAACGGGTTTACCCGGCTCCCAGTTTTTTTCTGCGGTAGCGAAAGGTATGGTGGTTTATGTTGAGGAGCCTGGCTGCCTTACTTTCGTTACCTCCAGCAATTTTGAGGGCCTCCTCGATGTAAAATCTTTCCAATGACTTTTGGACTGAGGGAAGGTCGATACCGGTCGAGGGGAGGGCAGTAAAACTAATCTCGTCCTTTGCTTGCTCTGATACTTTGCCCCTATTCACCTCCTCCATCCCAATGTCCCGGAGATTTAGTTCCGGTCCCCTGCCTATTAGAATCCCTCTTTCAATGAGGTTCCTTAATTCACGGATATTGCCTGTCCATACATGTTCCATCAAAGCACCCTGAGTCTCTTCAGAAATGCCGGTGAATTCTTTGTTGAATTTTTTGCTAAACTCGTACAGGAAACGCTTGGCAAGAGGAATAATGTCATCACGACGTTCATTCAACGTGGGGATCTTCACCTTGATAACTCCCAAACGGAAATAAAGATCTTTTCTAAACGTCCCATCTTGTATCATGGTATCTATATCTTTGTTTGTGGCGGAGACTACCCTCGTTTGGATTTGTAATTTTTTTGTCCCGCCTACCCTGTAAAATTCACCATCCTCAAGAAATCGGAGAAGCTTTGCCTGCGCTTCAAGGCTCAAATCTCCCACCTCGTCAAGGAATAGAGTCCCATTTGCAGCTTCCTCTATAAGACCTTTTTTGCCTGATGCACTTGCGCCGCTGAAGGCGCCTTTTTCATATCCAAAAAGTTCACTTTCGATAAGGTCTTTTGGGATTGAAGCACAATTCATAGTCATTAAACCGCCCTTGAAATTGGGGCTTCTATAGTGGATGGCGTTGGCAATCAATTCCTTGCCTGTGCCCGTCTCCCCTAGGATAAGTATCGGTGTGTCAGGGCTCTTTGCAACCATCCCGATAAACTCCATTACGTCCTGGATAGCGTCGCTTTCTCCAACGAAGCAAGGAACGTTCTCTCTCAGATATCTTTCCTGGAAGAACTCAATTTCTTTTCTGAGCCTTATGGTTTCCAGGGCATTACCGATGGTCACTTCCAAGGCCTCCATGTGAATAGGCTTCACCACATAGTCATACGCTCCCAGCTTCATGGAAGATATCACTGTATTTAAATCTTCGTAGGCAGTTACCATGATGACTAGGATATCAGGGCATAGATTCTTGATCTTGGAAAGGGCTTCGATACCGTCCATGCCAGGCAATCCGATATCAAGCAGAACCAGGTCGGGGGGCTGGTCTTTTATTGCGTGGATTGCGGCCTCGGCCGTAGAAAAAGCCTCTACCCGGTACCTTGTCTCAAGGGCCATAATTATCCCTTGCGTTATGGTCTCTTCATCATCAACTACGTATATGGAGAATGAAATCATCTAAACTTTTTTCTCTTTTCTATTGGGATTCCCACGACGAATTCAGCCCCGTCCAACTTACCCTGGAATACGTCCAAAAATCCACCGTGATCGGTTACAATTCTTTTACTAATACTGAGGCCTATCCCTGTATTGCCGTTCTTAGTAGTGTAGAAAGGATCGAATATTTGGTCTCGCAAGTCTGGAGGCACACCATGACCGGAATCGGATACTTTCACTACAATATATCTCTTTTCTAAGGAGGAAGTTATCTCCATTTTCTTATCGCCATCGATATTCTTCATAGCTTCAGCGGCATTGTTAATCAGATTTAGGATAACCTCTTCTATCAAGTGAGCATCCGCCTGGCAAAGTGGGAGGTCCTTGTATAAAACCTTTTCAATCTTAATACCGCTCTTTCTCAAGGTGACCGAGGCTAGGTTGATAGCTTCTTCGATGGGCTCATTGAGATCTGTCAGCACGAAGTTAGGTTGACCGGGTTTGGAGAAATCCATGACCCTCCTGATAACGGATTCTATTTTACTCGAAGCCGATTTCATATGCCAGAGAATCTCTTTTACCTTCTCGAGACCCTCCACATTATTGCAAAGCTTCTCCAAAGTGCTCAAATATATGTTGATTCCGGAGAGCGGATTCCTTATCTCGTGAGCGATGCCGGCAGCCACATGCCCCAGGGAGGTCATTTTATCCTGAATCCTCAAAAGATGTTCCAACTCCTTGACCCTTGTGATATCCATCACATTGGCCAACATGGCTTTTTTGCCCCGGTATTCAATCAAACTTGCCCGGGCGTGAACCCATTTCGTGTGGCGTGCGTTGTACGTAGTACCCGGTGGGCAGAACCTGAACTCTGTGCCACCGGCCTGTCCTTCCCCTGAAATCACCCTGTGGTAGAGTTCCCTGACCCTTCCAAGGTCATCCGGGTGAATCTCTACGGACTGTGAGAATCGAAGTGACCGACGGACGGGACCGAATAGTCTCTCCTGTTCCGGATTCCCGTAAACGACCCGGTCATCCTGTATGATGAGAATACCAACAAGGGAATTCTCAACAAGATCACGGAAGTCCTTTTCGCTTTTCCGTAGCGACTCCTCGGCCCTGACGTGCTCGGTGATCCTTCCCAACCGCCGTGCAATGGCATTGATGAGATTTCTCTCTTCTTTCTGAAAAGGACCTTCATCGATCTCCGGCCGTTCTGCCAGATAATAGACCTCCACAGTGCCACACGGTTCACCGTGAACTATGATATCGCTGCTTTGTCTCCAGATAGTCTCCTTAAACCTGCGTGTCTTGAATTCGTGACCTTCTATAATGATACGTGCACAACCGATTTCCGGATACTGCCACGCAGAGGGAATGAGATCGACTATCCCCTGAAATATTTGATCCGATGAAATGCCCTGTTTTTCAACGATACGAGAAATGTCATAGAGGCAGTCCAACTCCTTGACACGCTTGGCCAGCCTCTGGGTGTTTTTCTCCAGCATCTCTTCTGCCAGCTTGCGTCCGGTGATGTTGACAGCTATCTCCATGCGAACGATTCGCCCGTCCGGCCAGTAGATAGCCCGATCTGTGCAGTGGTACCAATTACCCGTTTTATTGTTCTGATGCTGCCATACTACCGAAGACTTTGGGACGCCATCGCTGCCTACCAGAAGATGGTTTGTGCAGAAAGAACATGGCGTTGTCTGTCCTCTGTGGAGTTGCTCATAACAAACCTTCCCCACCAACCCGGGGCCGTAATGTTCTTCACCGTACTTATTTACTGCCAATATCTCATAAGTCTCCATATCGGCCACATAGACTAATCCCTCTACGGCGTTGAAGATGGCAAATAACTCGTCTATCTGCTGCTGCGTTGTCTTTTTGGCTTTTTTACTTTCGGCTTCCATTTCTATCTTGATAGTATAATTGGACTTTGGACAAAATAACTCACAATCAATTTAAGCCTTTATGGTTTTACAGATAGCGTTTGTTAGCCCAAATTACTAATTATTACAAATAGTTATTGATATGCCGACTATGTCTATTTCTAACCTGCTAATAATACAGCATATTTAATTATTCATAGGTTTGGTCAAACATGGTGGTTGCTCAACCCCCCGAATAAATAATACCCATAGGATTCCGGATAGTTATATACTTGCTTGACCAAAATATCCAAT
>DAOWME010000244.1 GCA_030643245.1 Deltaproteobacteria bacterium | reverse complement strand
GCCGCCCGCTCATCCAGGTATTCATGAGCCCACTTCACCATGGTTGCCACCGACTCTGGCTCCATGACCACAATTTCAATGCCATTCTTTTTAAAAAACTCTACTGCTTCCATGTTTTTTGACTCCATCCAAAGCCAATTTTCAAGTCTCATTTTGCCAATGGCCGCTTCAAGCTGTACTTTCAGGTCATCAGGCAGGGCTGCATAGGCCTTCTTATTGACCACAACTTCAAGTGCTGAGGCTGGCTGGTGTATACCAGGAAGCATAACATATTTGCAGATTTCCCAAAGGCCTAAGGTTTTATCAAAGGCCGGTATGCTGTACTCGGCGGCAGTTATAACGCCCCTCTGCAAATTGGGCATAATTTCCCCTGCAGGCATAAATACCACGGACATCCCGTGCTTGGCTAAGACATCACCCATCAAGGGCATCATGCGCATCTTCTCACCTCTCATGTCATCAATGGTGCGCATGGGTTTTTTGGACCACATATAGTCTTCCATGGCAATTGGGCCAGCAATGAAGAGCTTTACATTGTATCCATATTTGTCATACATTTCCTGCCACAGCTCCTTGCCACCGCCATGATTTTGCCACATTTGCATATCCAGAGTATTAAAACCGCCCGGGACAGCACAAAACAAGGGTGCCACTGGCATTTTCCCCACCCATTGTGCCGCATATCCGTAATTTGCCTGGTATACGCCCTCGCTGACAGCCTTTATCCCCTCAAAAGGCGGGACCAGCGCACCAGCCGGAAATACTTCCCACACCAGACGGCCATTGGTGACCTTCTTCACTTCGTCAGCCAAACGAAGCAAAGTGTCGTGAAATAACATTCCAGCCGGGACGAATCCCTGAACCTTCCACTTTATGACCTTCTCTTTAGCCAAACCAGACGTGGTAAAAGATATTACCATTCCCAGTATCAATAAACCCATAAGTATCTTTTTTTTCATAACATTAACCTCCTTAACTACTGTTATTGGTTTTTTTTCAATACCAACATCACCCCCAAAAAAGTCACCTCCTTCCTAAATTTAGTCTCTTTTATTTAATTCATATAACATAGGTGTCATTGGAGTCAAGAGGAAAGTAGAAAACTTGTTTTCATTCAAAAAAGATTCGGGATTTTAATAGTCCCAAATTTTTTCATAGTCGAATTATTCCTTAATTGTGATAATCGGCTGAACATGATATTATTTTGAGTGGGTTAGCGTATGATTTTCAGAGAGAAATTATGAAAAATCCTTATAGTTAAACTCTTAGAGGGAAAGGAGCTGAAAAATGATCGTCGCCGAGTCTAACAAAGCCAAGAGCTTTATGATGCCGGAACCTCACCAGCGAGAGTTGAAGGTTCTGCTCTCCCCCAGCCTGCAAGCTGATGTGGAAGGGTTGTCGGTGGGAATGACAATCCTGCCCCCTGGCAAATCCAGCAGCTTTCACAGCCATGATGTTGAGTGCGAGACGTGGATTATTGTCTCCGGCGAAGGAGAGGTACGCGTCGGGGAAGAACGCGAGTTAGTAGGGCCGGAATCAGTTGTTTTCCTGCCCCGTAATATCAAACACCAAATCATCAACACTGGCCAAGAGCCCCTCCGAATGTTCTGGATCTACACCCCGCCCGGTGGAGAAAAAAGCATCCTTGAAGGGAAAATGAAGTAACAAAAGCTACGAAAAGCACCTGTCGCTTATCAGTTTTTCACGCTCGCTCCATCGCCTTTCTGCATTGGTTCAATATGCTAAGGACCTCAAACGGTTCCTCAATCAACGGAAAGGTAGGCACCCCCCTGGGCTCAAGAAATGCCTTGGATGCCTCCATATGTTTTTTATCGCCGCTAAAGGTAACGTAAATAGGCTTTTCAGGATAAAGACGTGCAAGCTCGATAATGAAGTCCAGTGGTGGAACCCCGGTCTCGTCGGTTAGCATCAAAATAGGTACAACTGCATCGATCCTAGGATCCTTCAACACTGCTTCCATGCCTTCCCGGTAGGCATATTCCACCCCATTGAGTGCAGCGCTTGGCCAGATATCCACTGGATTGCGCATTCGGATATAGGGTGGACTGATCTCCTGCAAACGAATGCGGCTTGTTTCCTCAAGATCTGGAACACTCAGTCCCAGATCGTGCTGGCACAGGTCTGTTAGTATAACGAGCATGGCACCCGAAGGCGCCATGAAACTCACCCGTTTTCCCTTAGGAAGAGGCATAGCAGCAAGGGCCTTGGCTGCCAGAAACAGGTGTGAATACTTGTAAATACGAGTAATGCCTGCCTTCCTCAAAGCCCCGTCGACGATGCGATCATCCGAGGCCAGGGCAGCCGTATGGGCAACAGCGGCTCGAGAACCTGCGACTGTTCTACCTCCCTTGAGAAGAATGACGGGTTTGACCCGGGTTACTTCGCTGGCAATCTCTAAAAAGCGCTGTGGTCTCTTGAAACTCTCCAGGTAGATGAAGATAGCCTTGGTTTCTGGATCATCTGCATAATACTCCAGAACTTCGCTCTCCTCCACATCCACCTTGTTCCCCAATCCCACGAACCTGGCAACGCCAAAGTTTTCTCCTGACATAATATAGCGCATGGTATGGGTTGCAAAGTTACCAGTCTGAGTGATGTATGATATGTTTCCCCTTGGTATTTTACCCAAAGGAAAAAAGCTCGAGGTAAAATTAAATGGGGTGGAGGTATGTCCAGAGGTATTGGGACCAATAACCCGGACCCCTGTCTCCTGTATGGCACTTAGGAGGTCCTCTTGCAAGGCCTGGCCTTTATTATCCACCTCTGCAAACCCTCCAGCGGCAAGCACAATGGACTTGATCCCTCTAACCGCACATTCTCTGATCGTCTGGGCATTCACATGGGCCGGGAGGATGATTATAGCAAGGTCGATCCCCTCGGGCAGTTCCTGGACAGAACGACAGACCGTAATTCCCAAAATATCACCACCCTTGGGATTGACCAGATAAAGCTTGCCCGAATATTCATTAGCAAGAATGTTTCGAACAACATCGTTTCCAGGTTTGTGAGGCGTTGAGGATGCGCCGATGACCGCTACACTTCTTGGCTCGAAGAACTTTTCTAGATGACCTGCCAAGATGATTTCTCCTTATTCAACCCTCTTTTCAGATACTTATGTTTCATAATCCTTCTCGACAAGTTTGGCTTTATACTCATACTTAGGTAATGTTCCCGTTGGAACAAGTTCAACATCAGAGCTGAAGATGAGTTTTTCCGCAATAACTTTTCGATCTCATTCTTAAGCGACCGTAGATCGCCTGGATCCTGACCATGCTCCACCTTTATCTTCATGGGAGGCTGCACAGATGGAGGAGGTTCTACAAGTTGAATCAGAATCTCTCCAGTAACTTTTGGCACTAAAGTCCCGACGACATCCCTTATGGCAGACGGGTATACATTGACTCCGGAAACAATTAACATATCATCAGTGTGCCCGATGCATTTTATGCAATAGCTTGTTCGGCCGCATTCACATGTCGTCTGAGTTACCACCACATGATCCCTTGTTCTAAAACGGATTAATGGCTGGCATTCTCTGTCGATTGAAGTATAGACCAATTCTCCTTTAAGGCCTTCTTTTACCTCCAAGACATCCCCGGTAGTCGGATCTATGATTTCAGGGTGACACGCTCCTTGCTATACAAAATGCATTCCATTTTTATATTCACACTCTGCCCACATCAACCCAAGCATATCGCCGTTACCCATGCACTCCTGTACATTAGCCCCGTAAGCGTCTTCTATCTTCTGCCGAATATGGGGAATCCCGCCACCGGGCTCTCCACCAACCATGAATCCCCTAATGCCAAGAGTCTTAGGTTAAAATAGCTAAACCCATCCCGCGTTTCGCAGCTTTTATTTAGGGCCATTTTATTAGACCACTAAATGCCAACTGAACCTGCTATTTCCTGTTATTACAGGCAAGGCGGTTTACATTTTATCTTCAATTGTCTAATAAACTATGGC
>DAOWME010000237.1 GCA_030643245.1 Deltaproteobacteria bacterium | reverse complement strand
TTGGCGCTCAGATTTAGGTTAGATTTGTTCGATCTGAAAACGCAAAACCGCAGGAATAGTCGAACTATTTTGAGGATTTTGTGTTTGAAGATCGGTCAAAGATGGCCTGAAGATGAGATGCAAAAATGGGGAAGTTGTTTCAGCCTCGCCCCTTAGGTTCTATATATTTAAAATCTTGATAATCTGCGTCCATCTGCGTCCAAAAATGGAATTTCCTATAGAATCAAGTTGGATTAGAAAACTCCGCGTATCAACTCCCTGTTCTCTTTCTCTTCCATCTTCCCATCGTTCATCTGATATGAATAGTGTGTGGCCCTTTCCAGAAATTCATAGTCGTGGGAAATAATGATGTAGGACAATTCAGTGTTGTTGGTCAGGAACTCGATTATCCTCTCTGTTGTATCCTCATCAAGTCCTGATGTCGGCTCATCGAGCAGTAAAATTTCGGGTTTCATGGCTATTACCGTTGCCAGGGACACAAGTTTTTTTTCGCCGCCAGAGAGGTTATGGGTCATTCTATCTTCAAAACCCATCAACCCCAAAATCTCCAGCGTCTCGGTCACGATCTCATGCACTTCATCATGGGTCTTCCCGAGATTCAACGGGCCAAAAGCGATGTCTTCAGCCACCGTTGGACAGAACAACTGGTCATCTGCATCCTGAAAAAGAAAACCGATTCTCTCCCTAACCTCTCTGAAATCGGGTTCAGCCACTCTCGGTTCCCCAAAGACCCTGACCTCTCCTTCCAGTGGTCTCAAGAGTCCCATGATGATATAAAATAGGGTTGTCTTCCCACTACCATTAGCTCCGATAAAGCCAATCCTCTCGCCTTTCGAAAAGCTGAAGTTTAACTCATCAAGCACGTATGGTCTCAACGGGTATCCGAAAGTAATGCCGTATAATTCAATCAGAGTATTGTTTTCCCCCATTGCAAAAACACCAGTCCTACGATATAGAGAAGCATCACAGTCCCTGAAATCAGATCAGACCCTTTCAGGGAAAAATGGTCAAGCATCCAGAATTTTCCTTTAAACCCCCTGCAAAGCATTGCATTATATACCCTCTCTGACCGATCGTAGCTTTTTAAGAGTAGCATCGCCACAAGATAGGCATAGGTTCTGTAGGTGTGGGTATTGGTCTTTGGTTCAAAACACCGTATTCTCATGGCGTTCACTAACCTCGTATATTCAAGATAAATCACATGAATGTACCGATAACAGAAGAAAAATAAATGAGCCAGCTTGTCAGGGATATACAAATGTCTCATAGCATGCACCAGGGTGGTTATAGACGATGTTGCAATAAGGGCAATGCACGAAAGGATAATCGTATTCGATTTTATCGTGATCAATAAAGAATATATAACACCCTCCCTGGAAGCAGTCAACCTGCCTATGGAAAAGAGTGTATCCCCGGGGAATGTGAAAGGAAGAAATATCCATAGAAGCAAGATGAACCCGTTGACAACTAATAGACGATAGAATACTTCTCTTATCTTCAACCGGGCCATCGCTATTAAGACAAGGGAAAAGAGCAACCCGGACAACAACACAGTGAATCTGTCCGCCACGGCCACCACAATTGAGAACAGTATGGCAATAACCAGCTTGACCCTTGGATCAAGTCGATGAATAAAGGAATGACCTAAGGAAAACCCTTCTCGAATCATGTCCAAACCTTTGTAACGATTCAACGTTTCATAAGGGCCAGGGATCAGATGCCAGGCATTACCTGCTTTTTCCCCTGTCCCCCGTTAAATTTTACCTATCGCTTTCTGCTTCTCAAGTACATCACAATCCCCATAATGCCAAGAATATAGCCAATCCCACCTATCACTTCGGTGGCCGACACCCTATGCTCCTGGGATTTTGCAATGAGCTTCGTGAGCGGTCTCAATTTCTTATCCGTTGCATCCGTATTCACCGATCTAATCTCTTCCAAATCAACTTGCGTAACCTCCGCAATGGTGATTTCCTTCTCTCTCATGATACCCTCCAGGGGCATCCCTTGTTTAACCGGCTGAGGTCCGGGCTTCTCAAATTTCTCTTCAAAAGCGTCGGGTAATTCTTCTGCAGGGAGAGTATACTCTGCCCGGTGTCCCATAGTTGCCGTAAGTACAAGTCTCAAATCCGTTTTTCCGGGAATATCGAAAGAGAATTCTCCTGCCTTATTTGTCACACCCTCTAACAATTTGTTGCCGACCGGATCGAAAACCTCAATCTTTGAAGCCTGACATCTTTTCCCATCACTGAAGTAGCTTTCGGTGAACACCCTGTGCCCTTCCACGTAAGAAAAGAGGATGACCCTGTGGGCAGATGCCTGTGACACTGTCACCAAAATCAGTAAGCCTGCGAAAAGGTAGTTTAAAGATGCCTTATGAATCCCTGAAGATCTTTTGAATAGAATGCCTCTTTCCAAATCATCCTCCCAATATTTCCGGTCTGACCTTCCCCAAAAAACCCACGCAAAATACGGTCAATACCCCTTCGATAATCATCACAGGCAGGTGGGCAATCACAACGAGTCTTGCCACTTGCACAAATGACTCTTCCACAAAAACCAGCGAAGTTGCGACCATGATACTGCTGAGCAATACAGCAACAAAACCACACCCAAAAGCAGAGCAGAGTGCGATCACGGAGTTTTTATGCTTGACCGCGTGACCAAAGGCATAGAAACAGACGACAGCAGGGAAGGCTATATTGAACGTATTTACACCGAGAGTTGTAATCCCACCAAACTGGAAAAGAAAGGCCTGGAGGGTCAGGGCAACCAGTATTGCGGGAAAAGCCGCGAAGCCCAGAAGTACCCCCATAATCCCGTTAAGTATTAAGTGTATGCTTGACGGTCCGACAGGAACATGTATTAACGACGCTACAAAGAACGCAGATGACAGGATTGCAACCTGAGGTATCCTGTCATAATCCATTTTTTTCAGCCCGACACCAACGGCCACTGCCGTGAGGGCAGCGCCCGTGATTAAAACGGGTGCAGATAATACGCCTTCGGAGATATGCATCTGTTGTCCCAAAAACAAAGAACCCACGCCCGAAGGGCGTGGGTTCCCCCCGGAGGGGGTGTTTATAACACCATACTACTGTGTTATTCCATGTCATGTGTCCTTATCCATAGTACCGCGCCTATTTCAACTGCTTTTGGCTCTCCCTTGTGCTTCATTTCCTTCTCGTCTTCGTTGAGGGCGGCAAAGGCCCACCATCCGGCTTTAGGCATGGCATAAGTAAATACACCATTGCTGTCCGCCTTTACAACCTGTGTGACAAAAGGACCGGCAGACGCCTCCAGTTTACCATCCTTGTTGTAGTACTCTACCTCCACCTCGGTAAAAGGCGCCGGTTTACCGTTGACCTTCACGATTCCCTGGAATAGATTGCCCGCATAAAGTCCGTAGGGTCTGGTGAGGGGAATAATCTCTGTTTTGAGACCGACTTCTTCATCCCACCCCTCTTCCACGCCAAAGGCATTTACGATCACCTTGGTGTAATGAACAATAAAGCAGTCCTCCGCCGGCTCCCAGTAAGGCTTGGGCTCTAAATAAAATATATAATCCCCCGGGCGCTTAACTGCATAAGTAGCCTGCCAGGTGGAAAGACCCTTTACCTTCTTCTCCCCAAGGGTACTGAGCAGATTCTCCTTCTTCCCTCCCGCCAAGACCCCAAACCGGCTCGGCTTTACCATGTTCATGTAATCGCCTTCAAAGGGATGAAAGAAAACAAGGGCCAGGGAGATTGTCTTATCGTCCGACATGGTTATCATATCATCTGAGGGGAGGAGGCCCTGAAAGTGAGCCCCGGCCATGCCGATGCTACAAAACAAAAATACTGCCACAAACACCAGCGTTACCATAACCTTTAATTTTATGTGATTCATTTTCTTGCCGCCTTCTTCTCTCCCATGTCTTCCTTAGGGACGAGGCCGAAATAACTTCCTCAAGTTGGCGCTCAGATTTAGGTCAGATTTGTTCGATCTGAAAATACAAAACCACAGGAATATTTTTTCCTATTCCGAGGATTTTGTGTTTGAAGATCGGGAAAAGATGGCCTGAAGATAAAAAACTTCGTGGGGAACACATAGGGAAACACAGAAGGATAATACGGGGCATTTCACATAGAAACAGCAGATTAGTCTCTCTCTAACCGGCTGTTTCTATTTACTTTATGGTCGGGACGACTGGAT
>DAOWME010000103.1 GCA_030643245.1 Deltaproteobacteria bacterium | reverse complement strand
CCAAGGCGATCTTGATGGTCATCGTCAGGGGTACGGAGAGGAACATACCTACCGGACCGAGTACCCAACCCCAAAATACCAGGGAAACGAAGACGACGAGAGTTGACAGACCCAGGCCGCGTCCCATAAGACGGGGTTCAATAATGCTCCCGACAACGATGTTGACCACCAGGTATCCAACGGCTACCCATCCTGCCGAACCTCCACCGAGTTGAATAAGCGCCAGCAAGACTGGCGGGACAGCAGCGATAATCGAACCTATATTTGGCACATAGTTGAGTAGAAACGCCAGCAGTCCCCACAGCAAAGGGTAATCTACCCCAAGGACAAACAACCATGTTGTGATGGCAATGGCTGTGCCCAGGCTGGTCAATGTCTTGATGACCACATAGCGGTTGACATTTGTGGTGAACCGGTTGAGATAAGAGAATGATGCATCGGGGTCGCTTATCGCCGCACGCAGTTTGTTGGGAAAGCCGGATACCTCGAAGAGGATGAAGACTACGGTGAGAAGTATGAGGAAGGCATTGGTGAGTGCTCCGCGCAATCCATTGAGCACACTTGCGGCAAAATTCATAGCTGCGCCAGGATCGATAAGCTCCATCAGCTTCTGGTCAGGTATCTTTACTCCCTTGTTACCAAGCCAGGTGAGCAACTCTGTTGTCTCCTTTTGCAGGCGTTCTTGATAGACAGGTAAATTTTTGGAGAAGTCATTCAGGGACGTTCCGACCAGCCCGCCTGCCGCCATGCCCATCCCTACGATTACGGCAAGAACGATCAGCATGGAAAGCCATGCTGGAAGTCCCCTCCTCTGCAACCAGGATAAAGGTGGTATACATATAATAGCGAAAAATAAGGATAGGAGGAACGGTACCAGAAGTGCTTCCGCAGCGCGCATCCCTGCAACTACAAGCACAAAAGCTGCTGCAGTCATTAAGAAACCAGGACGTTTAGATTGTTTTACCATTTCTGTCATCGATATCCTAAATGAATGTCAAATTTATTTTACCTTATTTAGGCCACGTCCCTTATCTATCACAGGACCAACAGGATGCAGTAAATTTACTTAAGCCGTCTGAGTTAGTCAAGGAGAAAGGTACCGGCAAGTCTAATTAGTTTCCATCCAGAAATGGCCCTTTTTCCCCTGAGCTGCGTTCTCCTCCGGTTTCCGCCTACGACGTACGATCATGTACGCCTCGGCGCAAACCGTCGTGCGGCCTTGCTCAGAGAAAAAATTGCTCATTTCTGAATTGGAAACCAACTCGTGCCCTTTTCTCAAGAAGTCCATTTATGGATGGATGCGAATTAAGAGTTAAGAATGAAAAATTAAGAGTTTCGTTTGCCTTTACATACATAGTATAGGAAATCCTATTTTAGTGTTTTAATGGTTTTGATCGTTAAGATGGTTTAATTCGTTACCTTACGATCTTAACGAACCAAACGAACTAAACCATCTTAACATTCGTAACATCGAACATCCAAGCTGTAGGATTAATGAACCAAATGTCAAACAAAATAAAGATGGCCTCCAGGAATATGAGCTTCTATTACCGAGACTTTAAGGCCCTTGAGGATATCACGCTTGAATTTAGTGAAAACCAGGTTGGCGCACTTATAGGACCTTCGGGCTGTGGCAAGAGCACTTATATCAGAGCCCTGAACCGTATGAACGACATCATCCCTGGCACGCGGGTGGAAGGAGATGTCTTTTTAGACGGCGAAAACATCTATGCGAGCGGCATGGATGTGGTCGAGATCAGAAAACGAGTGGGCATGGTCTTTCAAAAACCGAACCCTTTCCCCAAGACCATATTCAACGATGTGGCCTACGGCCTGCGCGTAAGTGGCATAAAGAACAAAGCTGAACTTCAGCGCAGGGTTGAAGAAAGTCTGAAGGCGGCCGCCATATGGGATGAGGTTAAGGATCGACTCAACAAATCTGCCCTCAGTCTTTCCGGGGGGCAGCAGCAGCGTTTATGCATTGCCAGGGCCCTGGCCGTAGAGCCTGAAGTGCTGCTTTTGGATGAACCCTGCTCGGCCCTGGACCCCATTGCTACTCAAAAGATCGAAGAACTCATGCGGGAGTTAAAAAAGAATTACACCATCATCATCGTGACCCACAATATGCAGCAGGCGGCAAGGATCTCGGATTATACCGGATTTTTCCTATTGGGGAAGTTAATAGAGTTTGACAACACCGATAAGATATTCACTTCTCCCAAGGATAAGAGAACCGAAGATTATATTACAGGAAGGTTTGGATAAGATCGAAAAAGGAAGCAGGAAGATTAGGGACGTAATTGAAATAAAGGATGGAGAACCATGGAAAGGCAATTTGAAAAGGAACTGCAGGATTTAAGGAAAGACCTGCTCAAGATGGGCACTCTCACTGAGGAGGCCATTGCAAACGCAGTAAAATCCATGGTGGAGAGGGATTCTGATCTGGCACGAAGGACAATAGAGTGTGACTGTAATATCGACAGTTTGGAGATGGATCTGGAAGAAAAGGCCATCAAGCTTTTGGCCTTGAGACAGCCCATGGCCCGGGATTTGAGGTTTATCATAAAGAGTGTGAAGATAATTTCTTGTCTGGAAAGGATTGGTGATCATGCAGTCAATATCTGTGAAAAGGCATTAGAGTTGAATAAGGAGCCCCCGTTAAAAGAATACATAGATATACCGAGAATGACGGAAGCGGCCCAAATGATGTTAAAAAATGCGCTTGACGCCTTTATCAATGAGGATACGGACCTGGCCTTCAGGGTATGTGAAGACGACCAGGTTATAGATGACCTGGATGACCAGATATTGCGAGAACTGTTGACATATATGATAGAAGACCCCCACAATATAACAAGGTCCATACGGATTATCCAGATATCGAAATATCTGGAGAGGATAGGTGACCTTGCTACCAATATCGCTGAAAGCGTGATCTACATGGTTGATGCCAGGGATATAAGGCACGGGGCTTATCTGGAGGATGCTTCCCAATAAAGATTTGTATTCATCGACAAAAGATGCTATTATTCCTTTTAAGGGATGAGGCTGAAATAACTTACCCATTTATGCATCTCATCTTCAGGCCGTCTTTGCCCGATATTCAAACACAAAATCCTCAAAATAGGCACTGCTATTTCTCCGGTTTTGTGTTTTCAGATCGAACAAATCCAACCTAAATCTGAGCGCCAACTTGAGAAAGCTATTTCGACCTCATCCCTAAGTTCAACGCATAGGAAATCCTATTTTCTTTGAGATTCGACACACACCCCATTTCCTCTGCCTGCATCGGGAGAGAAAATAGTCTGTGCCCGTCTGTGTGGGTCTGTGGCTAATTTATTTAGGTTCTTAAAAAAGAAAACCAAGGATGTGGTATGATCAGAGAAAAGATCCTGGTTGTGGATGACGAGAAGGACATCATTGAATTGCTGAAGTATAACCTGGAGAGGGAAGGGTTTCGGGTAATCTCATCGCATAACGGAGAAGATGCCTTAGGACTGGTTCGAAATGAGTCACCTGACCTGGTTATTCTGGACCTCATGCTTCCGGGGTTGGATGGCCTGGAGGTATGTCGGGCATTGAGAAGAAAAGAGGAAACGAGTCATATCCCCATCATCATGCTCACCGCCAAGACCACGGAACCGGATATTATCGTCGGGTTGGAGTTGGGGGCGGATGATTATATAACGAAGCCCTTCAGGGTGGGGGAATTGGTAGCCAGGGTTAGGGCTGTTCTAAGGAGGGTCTCTCACCCTGGAGACTCCGCCGGAAAACTGGTCGTGGGTGACCTGGCAGTGGACCCCGCTAAATACCAGGCTACCTGGAGAGGGGATCCTGTCGACCTCACCACTACCGAGTTCAATCTATTGTTCTTTCTGGCCCAAAGGCAAGAAAAAGTGATGACCCGGCAACAGATACTCGATGGCGTTCTAGGAGATGATTCCTTTGTGACAGAGCGAACAGTGGATGTTCATATCCAAAGACTCAGGAAGAAACTGGACGATGCTTCTTCCTGTATCGTCACCAGAAGGGGCATCGGCTATATGTTCCGGGAGGATGCGCTGAAGGAAGGTGTATGAGGGCATGCCAAGTCTCAAAATTGTTTGGAAACTCTTTCTGGTACAAATCTCACTTATCCTTATCTCTCTCCTTGCCATAAGCCTTTATGTCGGTTTTTCCCTCAAAGGTTATTTTCTTGAACAGGTAGTTTCTCAGCTCAATACCAGTGCAGCCTTGGTCCGAGACTTAGTAAAGGAGGAGCTCACAGGGGGAAGGAAAGATCGTGTTGATCCTCTCGTCAAAAGACTGGGAAAAGAAATCCACAGCAGGGTTACTGTCATGGACCACAGAGGAACTGTGCAGGGAGACTCTCTGGAAGATCCGGCGAGGATGGAAAACCATGGAGATAGACCGGAGATAAGAGATGTCCTCAAGGGAAAAATAGGGAAGAGCACCAGGTACAGCGAGACCCTCGATATGGAGATGATGTATCTGGCGTTGCCGATCACGATCGATGACCGAATTACAGGGTTCGTCAGGGTCTCTCTCCCTTTGAACGAAGTGGAAAATAGGGTTCTCCATATCTATGAGGTGATCGGCTGGGGCGCTGTCGTTGCTGTTCTTACGTCCTTAATATTGGGGTTTATCATTGTCAGAAGGATGAGTGGGCCGGTCATCCAGATGACTCAAGCGGCAGGAAAAATAGCCGGAGGAGACTTCTCCGAACTCATACGCACGGACACAACCGATGAGATCGGGGATCTGGCCCGTTCCTTTAATATAATGAGTCTTGAGCTTCAAAATAAGATCGAAAATTTAACCAGGGAGATTGGCGAAAAGGAGGCTATCCTGAGCGGAATGATCGAAGGGGTCATAGCCGTCGACCGCGATCAGCGGATTATTCTCCTCAACTCGGCGGCCGAGGCGATGTTCAATATCTCTTCCCACAGGGCATTGGGCAGGTTCCACTGGGAGATGATCCGTCACAGCCAATTAAACACATTTTTCCAAGAGGTATTGGACAGCGGAAGTCCTAAGACGAAGGAACTCACCCTTTACCATGACGGGGGCAGAATCCTGCAAACTCAGGCCGCGTCCATCTCGGGCAAGAGGGATACTCCCTGGGCAGTGGTGGCGGTCTTCCATGATATTACCGAAATCAGGAGGTTGGAGGAGGCAAGAAAGGAGTTTGTGGCCAACGTTTCCCACGAACTTCGCACCCCTCTGACCTCTATCATAGGTTTTGTAGAGACCTTAAGAGATGGTGCAATCAGCGATCCTGAGAAGGGTTTCCGGTTTCTCAACATTATTGCGAAGCATACGGAAAGGTTAGACCGGCTTATTTCCGATCTTCTCGAACTCTCTCAAATTGAGAGCGGACAAACGGAGATGCACTTGGCGTGTGTAAACTTGCTGGAGCTGATAAATAGAACAGTCTACAATTTCAGAGAAACGGCAGGTTGGAAGGGGCAAACGATTAATGTGACAATACCCCAGGGGTTACCTTCTGTCGTGGCTGATGAAGAGAAAATGGAGACAGTTCTGGTAAACATCCTGGACAATGCCGTAAAATATACCCCTGAGCACGGCGAGATTACAATCTCTGCGATCGATGATAATGGCTTTGTCAAGGTGGAGATATCCGACACGGGGATGGGGATTCCCCCGAGGGACCTTCCCCGGATATTTGAACGTTTTTACCGGGTTGATAAGGCTAGATCCAGAGAACTGGGTGGAACCGGGTTGGGCCTGTCAATTGTCAAACATATTCTAGAAGCTCACGGAGGGACCATACACGCAGAGAGTGAGCCAGGAAAAGGGTCAAAGTTTATCTTTACTCTTCCGAAGGTTACAGGGTTTGAGGAGAGGTGATGAATCCGGTGACAATTGATTTCTCCTCTTATCATGAATCAGTGACTGAGGCCCTTGATATTCTCGGTGCCAGGGAGGTACTCGCAAGACAGTCCGCAATCCTGATAAAACCAAACCTTATAAACACTTCACCCCATCCGGTTACAACACCGGTGGACTGCTGCGAAGCCCTTATCGGCTATGTACGTTCTTCCTCCAAGGCAGAGGTTGTCATTGCCGAAGGGTGCGGTGATCCCTCAGTTGAGACTGATGAAGTCTTTGATGCGCTGGGCTATAGAGGCCTATCAAGACGGCATGGGGTTGCGCTCGTTGATTTGAATAAGGCCCGGCTCAGAAAATTGGAGGACAAGAACTGTTCTGCATTTCCCGAAATATATCTTCCGGTGATCGCTTTCACTCACTTCATAATTTCCGTACCCGTGCTCAAGGCCCATTCACTTGCCGTCATTACCGGAACGTTGAAAAACATGATGGGCCTTGTTCCCCCCAAGTATTATTCAGGAAAGTTCGGGACATGGAAAAAGGCTGTCTTTCACGGGGATATACACCGGTCGATCATCGATCTCAACACGTATCGTCCACCCGACCTGTCATTAATGGATGCAACATTGGGGCTCGCGGAGTATCATCTCGGTGGTCGTCATTGTTGTCCACGGGTGAAAAAGATAATTGCAGGATTTGACCCGGTAGAGGTGGATCGAGAGGCAGCGGGGCTTCTCGGGCTTAGGTGGGAAGAGATACCGCACCTCTCATCGATAGTATAGGTTTCCATATATTAATCATGCCTCGCTGTATGGCTCACATCCCGGCTTTTTGTTAAGTTCGGGGCAAGGCCCCCAATACGAATATATGAGGTAGTTTCCATCCAGAAATGGCCCTTTTTCCCCTGAGCTGCGTTCTCCTCCGGTTTCCGCCTGCGATGTACGACCATGTACGCCTCGGCGCAAACCATCGTGCGGCCTTGCTCAGAGAAAAAATTGCTCATCTCTGAATTGGAAACCAACTCGTGCCCTTTTCTCAAGAAGTCCATTTATGGATGGACACGAGGTAGAAGGAGAATATAGCAAATGTCGAAGAGACTCTTTGTTGTGTTAGTGGCTGTCTTGGTTGTCGGGTTAGCCGGCGTCTGGTTTCTCACGGAGGGTGATACGACGCCACCAGACATTACCCTGTCCCAGACGTTACAGTTTATCGGCCAGAACCAAGAACTCGAGTTCTTGGTTCAAGACAATAAGAGTGGAATCAAGTTTATCCAAGTGTTAATAAGACAGGGTGATTCCATGAAGGAGGTCTCAAAGTTTGCCCTTCCCAAAGCGGGGGTACTTAGAAAACAGTTGAAGTTTAACGTGAAACCATTGTCACTAGGGCTGAAAGATGGAACAGCAACTTTAATAATTTCTGCCACGGACCATTCCTTCTTTGACAATGAAACCACGTTAGAAAGAAAGGTCACTATAGATACCCATCCACCGCGAATCGGGATTAGAAGTTTGAATCACTATGTAAGTATAGGGGGTAGCTGTCTGGTGGTTTACACCGCTTCTCAGGATGCTTTAAAAAACGGAGTCTTGGTGGGTGACGCACTATTTGAAGGCTATCCGGTCGGGAGTGATGGAACGCATGTAGCCTACTTCGCCCTGCCCTGGGATGCCTCTACTTCGACACCAATTATGCTCACCGCTCAGGATAGTGCTGGTAATATGGCAAAGATTACTTTCCCCCACCTAATTCGCAATAAGAGGTTCAAAGATGACAAACTGAACATATCTGACGACTTTTTAAACCGGAAGATGCCTGAATTCACTAATAGGTTTGATGGCCTTGGGGGCAACAACCTGGACATATTTTTGAGGGTAAATCGCCAGTTACGTCAAGAGAATAATCGCAAGGTCAGGGATGTCTGCAGCAAATCTCATCCAAAAAGGCTATGGGAGGGGTCATTCTTGAGGATGAGAGGCTCTGAAAAAGCACAATTTGCAGACAAAAGAACATACTTATACAATGGAAAACCAATCGATGAACAAGTGCATATGGGTGTGGACATAGCCGCCATAAAACAATTCCCTCTGAAGGCAGCCAACAACGGCATTGTTGTTTTTGCTGATTATTTGGGAATTTATGGGAACACCATCATAATAGATCACGGTCATGCTCTCTTCAGCATGTATTCTCATTTAAGCAGGTTCAGGGTAAAATCCGGCGTAGAGGTGAAGAAGGGCGATATTATAGGTAACACCGGCGCCACAGGATTGGCAGGGGGAGATCATCTACACTTCGGTATTATCGTACATGATACTTACGTTGACCCAAAAGAATGGTGGGACACCCACTGGATCAAAGATAACATAACAGCTAAACTGGAGACTTTGCGGTCCCGTCCCTAAATATCTCACAAGCACTGCCCTCCGGATACCGCTGCATCCTTTGGTCTTGTGAAGTTACCCGCAGCACAAATATGTGTCAGTATGAGAAGCGGTTTCCGGGTTGGGTGAAGGAGAACCGCAACCTTTAAATAGCCCTAAATGGGCACCCATATCTCCAAAGTAAAGAAAATGAGGGGAAAAACGGGATTCTTTAAGCATCAAATAGGTATTCCCACATACTAATATCGCCCTTCCTTTTTCAAAATGATGATGGTCATCGAGGTCGAAGGCATCAGGACAGCCGGGAATGGTTCCCTTGTAGGTAACCGCCTGCCCGTAATCTTCACAGGTGTCTTCAAGTTGAGGAACTTTAAATAGTCTAAAGGTTATGGATTCGAATTGGGTGTTGCCAACAATATCTTGCACCTCTTTGTTATTGATACTAATGGAGTTTGACCGAATAATCCTGGGGTCGTTAAACCCTGTTTCCCGGGCCAATCGTAAAAAATCATTTTTATAAAGAGCCCCGCCCAGGCATTCTCCGTATAAAACCGGGTTTTGAGCTAACTCTGGGGGAATCCGTCTGTCGGAATAGACATCGCTGAAATATAACTCCCCACCAGGTTTTAGAACACGATACACCTCTCTCAGAACGGCTTCTTTGTTCGGGGAAAGATTCACTACACAATTTGAGACAATGATATCGAAACTATTGTCTTCGAATCCCACGTCACGGAGTAGCTCGATATACCCCTTCTTGAATGTCACGTTGGCATCTCCATAACCGTAAAGGCGAGTGTGGTATTCAATGTATTTGTTAGCGACTTCCAGCTGCTTATCTGTCATATCCACACCTGTCACATGTCCCTTTTCACCCACAAGCTTGGACAGGATGAAAACATCACGTCCTGAACCTGAGCCGAGATCGAGGACTTCCATACCCTCCAGCAAGGGAGGATGTATCAACCCGCAACCATAATATCTAATTCTTACCTCTTCATGAATTGCCGAAATCAATTCTTTGGATTCTTTCGACATACCATCAGTTGTACAGCATGCGTTTGTTTTCAAATCCGAGGACTTGTTCAAGACTTTACCATAATATTCTTTGACATTTTCCCGTATTTCTTCTTCTACTAGGGTTTGCATTTATTTCTCCTTTTTCCTAACCGCTGTGCGGCTAATACCCGGCGTTTTTGAGAAAATATTCAACTTAGGGACGGGGACGAAATAACTTCCTCAAGTTGGCGCTCAGATTTAGGTTAGATTTATTCGATCTGAAAACGCAAAACCGCAGGAATAGTCGAACTATTTTGAGGATTTTGTGTTTGAAGATCGGGCAAAGATGGCCTGAAGATGAGATGCACAAATG
>DAOWME010000281.1 GCA_030643245.1 Deltaproteobacteria bacterium | reverse complement strand
TTTCTGATTATCGGTAGTGGGATAGCCGGATTGACTTTTGCCCTCAAGGTTTCACAATACGGAACAGTGGCAATTGTTACCAAGAAAAATAAGGTGGATTCGAACACCAACTACGCTCAGGGTGGAATTGCTTCCGTATTAAGTACCGATGACAGCTTCGATTTACACGTGGAGGATACCCTAAAAGCAGGTGACGGGCTTTGCCACAAGGATATCGTTAAAATGGTGGTAGAGAATGGGCCGGACAGGATCAGGGACCTGGAAGAGTGGGGTGTAAGATTTACCGGAAGTGCAGGAAATACATCTCCCAAGTATGATCTCGGTAAGGAAGGCGGACACTCAAGGAGACGGATCGCTCATGCCTCTGATTTTACTGGTCGGGCAGTGGAAAAGGCGCTATTGGACGAGATAGAATCGAATGGAAATATCAAGATATATGAAAACATGAATACTATAGACCTCATCATCCAGTCGAAGGTCAACAGGTGGGGAAGATTTGGTGTGGATCGAGAAGATACCTGCTGGGGTGCATATGTTCTGGATGTCAACGATAACACGATCCATACCTTCGTTTCAAAAGTAACACTCCTGGCTACAGGGGGGGCGGGCAAGGTCTATCTTGTTACCAGTAATCCCGATATCGCGACAGGGGATGGGATAGCCATGGCATATAGGGCCGGAGCCAGGATAGCCAATATGGAATTCATCCAGTTTCACCCAACATGTCTGTATCACCCAAAGGCGAAATCTTTTCTGATATCCGAAGCAGTGAGGGGAGAAGGCGGGACCTTGATACTCGACGATGGCACGCCTTTCATGAATAGATACCATCCGATGGGAGACCTGGCATCACGAGATATAGTGGCCCGGGCAATCGACAGTGAGTTGAAAAAGAGCGGCGATGATTGTGTCTATCTGGACATCACTCACCGGGATGCCGGTTTTGTCAGGGAGAGATTCCCTAATATTTACAAAAGGTGCCTTTCCTTTGGGATCGATATGAATAAAGAGCAGATCCCCGTTGTTCCGGCTGCCCACTTTATATGCGGTGGAGTGGAAACGGACAGCAATGGCAAGACATCCATCAGGAGGCTCTATGCCTGTGGGGAGGTAGCTTGTACAGGTTTACACGGGGCAAACAGATTGGCCAGCAACTCCCTCTTAGAAGCTTTGGTTTTTAGCCATCGGGCATCCATCAAAAGTGTTGGGGATACCAAAAAAGATCGAAGAAGCCCTGACCACGTTCCTCAATGGGATTCAACGGGGGCGGTGGACAGCGATGAATCCGTTGTTGTAACCCAAAACTGGGATGAGATCAGGCGTCTTATGTGGAACTATGTGGGGATTGTGAGGTCCGACAAGAGGTTAATCCGGGCCAAACGGAGGATCGATCTCCTTCAAGAAGAGATAACAGAATATTACTGGGATTTCACCATAACCAGTGACCTGCTGGAGTTGAGAAATATAGCCATGGTGGCCAGGCTAATAATTGACTCTGCCCTGATCAGAAAGGAGAGCAGAGGCCTGCACTTCAATAGGGATTACCCTGAAAGAGACGATAAGAATTGGGTTAGAGATACCATTATCGACCGTCGAGGAAAGGTGGAATGAATACTGAGAGTAAAAACAATGTTCCATATGATGCAGATTCGTTATTCGAGATGAGCGAGAACTCCACTTACGCAAGACTCCTTGGGTTAAAGGTAATTGAGGTTTCCAGAGGTAGAGCAATCATATCCATGAAGGTGAACGAAGACATGTTAAACCCTTCGAAGTCCCCTCATGGTGGGGCGATCCTGTCACTGGCAGATCACACTTGCGGGACAGCAGCTATGACCTTAGGTCCGTGTGTGGGAGGACAGTTCAGCGTTAATTTTATTGCCTCTCCCAAGATAGGGGAAGAAATAATCGCTGAGGCGCGGATTATTCACAATGGACGGCGAACAAGGATCATAGAAGTAGAAGTCAAAGGTCAAGACCATAGGTTAATAGCCAAAGGAACGGCAGTAGGTGTAGTCTTGCAATAACAAATCAAATAAGGGACGAGGCTGAAATAACTTCCCCATTTGTGCATCTCATCTCCAGGCCATCTTTGCCCGATCTTCAAGCACAAAATCCTCGAAATAGGTCAGACTATTCCTGCGGTTTTGCGCTTTCAGATCAAACAAATCTAACCTAAATCTGAACGCCAACTTAAGGAAGTTATTTCGGCCTCGTCCCTAAGCATTCATGTGGTGATGCATCTTCCATCTCCCCAGAGCAATGAATCAGCGCCAAGTGCTCACCCGGGGAAAATAGATTTTACAAAAGCCAAATTATGTTATAGGATGGTTACCTGTTGGAAACCTGAAATGCATGCCTCCAAATTCTGAATATCACCTGCTTTAGGGGCGAGGCCGAAATAACTCCCCCATTTGTACATCTCATCTTCAGGCCATCTTTCCCCGATCTTAAAACACAAAATCTCATATTCAGTCTTAGGCAAGAGTGTAGTTCATAACAAGAAAACGAAATAGGGGACGGGGACGGTTTGGCCGCGGGAGCGTTGATAAGATCGGCCCCCCCCTGTCTTTACCACCCAGGAGGGAGACTAGACAATCCAAGCACGATCTGCGA